>JADGHC010000242.1 GCA_019689655.1 Microbispora sp. | reverse complement strand
TTGTTTATCACCCCCGGGGCGGGGGGGGGGGCGGGGGGGGGGGGCGCCGCCCCCGTTGTGTGTGCCAGGTCACGTAGGCACGCCTTACCGGCGTGCGTTATGTTAGGTATGCCTAAGCAAGGTATGCCTAACCTTCCCAGCGATCTCCTGAGAGGCCACATGTACGTCTGCATCTGCCGCGCCGTCACCGAGAGCGAGGTGCACGACTGCATCGCCGAGGGGGCGAGGACGGCCCGCCAGGTGCGGGACGCCACGGGTGCAGGGGGGGACTGCGCAGCCTGCGTCCGGACGATCTGTGCGATGCTGAAACGGTCAGAGGACCTGGTCACCAGCGCATAGATCGAGGACGCTCATGCAGGGGGACAAAGAGATCATCGCGCTGCTCAACGAGCAGCTCACCTCCGAGCTGACCGCCATCAACCAGTACTTCCTCCACGCGAAGATGCAGGAGAACTGGGGATACACCAAGCTCGCCGCCTTCACGCGGGCGGAGTCCATCGACGAGATGCGGCACGCGGAGGAACTCACCGACCGGATTCTGTTCCTGGAGGGCCTGCCCAACTATCAGAAGCTGAACACCCTGCACATCGGGCAGACCGTCAGGGAGCAGCTGCGGGCCGACCTGGAGCTGGAGCTCGGCGTGGTCAAGCGGCTGCGGCCGGGCATCGCGCTGATGCGGGAGCGGGGGGACATCACCTCGGCCAACATCTTCGAGCGCATCCTGGCCGATGAGGAGCACCACATCGACTACCTGGAGACCGAGCTCGGGCTCCTGGACAGCCTGGGAGAGCAGCTCTACCTCCAGCGGTACGCGGAGCCGCCGTCGGCCTCCTGAGCCGGCGCTCTCGTGGGCCGGCGCTGCGCCGGCCGTCGCTGGTGCCTGCCCCGGAACAACGGCAAATCAGATGGTCCACGCCCGTCGTCATCGTTTCGGCGGGCGTTTTCTGTGCACTAATCCACTTTCCTTCGACGGCGTTCAGAATGGCGGAGAATGGTGGAGAAGATCACGCCGGTTGCGTGCTGACTATCCGGGATTTATCAGTGTTTGCCCAGGTCAATTGATGGGTCAACGACAAGTCAAAAGGCGCGCTGTAGCCGGGAAACGATCGCTTAAGGTCCTACGATCGGCACCATGACCTGCGTACTTCTCGCCGAGGATGACACCTCGATTTCCGAGCCGCTGGCGCGTGCCCTGCGCCGGGAGGGCTATCAGGTGGAGGTCAGCCCCGATGGCCCGCAGGCCCTGGAGAGGGCCTTGTCGGGGGGCGTTGACCTGATTGTGCTCGACCTCGGCCTGCCAGAAATGGACGGGCTGGAGGTCGCACGCCGTATTCGCGCGGAGGGGCACGGGACTCCGGTCCTGATCCTCACCGCCCGTGTCGACGAGGTCGACACCGTCGTCGGTCTCGACGCCGGGGCCGACGACTATGTGACCAAGCCGTTCCGCCTGGCGGAGCTGCTCGCCCGCGTGCGGGCGCTGCTGCGGCGCGGAACATCGGAGACCCCGGTGGTGCAAGGCGTCCGCATCGACGCCGACTCCCGCCGGGCCTGGATGGGAGACAAGGAACTACACCTGACCACCAAGGAGTTCGACCTGCTTCGCGTGCTCGTACGGGACGCCGGCAAGGTCGTCACCCGCGAGCAGATCATGCGCGAGGTGTGGGACACGAACTGGTGGGGGTCGACGAAGACACTGGATATGCACATCTCGTGGCTGCGCCGCAAGCTCGGAGACGACGCGGCGAAGCCGCGCTATATCACGACCGTCCGAGGGGTCGGCTTCCGCTTCGAGCGCGAGTAGCCGCCGTGGGGCGGTTCCGGGGGAGGGGCTAGCACGTGCGCCGGCGCCTGCTTTCCTCCATGCTGCTCGTGGCGGTCATCGCGGTACTGCTGTTAGGCGTGCCCCTGGGCGTGGTCGTCGTGCGCTTGATCAGCGACGAGGTCGCCCAGGAGCTCAGGACGGACGCGAACCGCCTGCTGCTCGGGGTGGAGTACTCGATCAGTCAGGGACAACAGATCAGTCCGGACCAGCTCGCGCGGAACTACCCGGACCAATACCTCCAGGTGTTCGTCCGCGGGAAACCGCCGATCGTGGTGGGCTCGCCTCCGCCGGCAGGTCGTGACCTGACCGAGGAGGCGCGCTCGGAGACTGGTTACGTACGCGTCAGCCGCGACGCGGCCCAGATCCAGCACGACACCCATGCGCGGCTGGTGCTCATCATCGCGCTGGCGGTTGTGGCCCTCGGGGTCGCGATCGGGCTGGCGACGGTCACCTCGCGTCGCCTGAGCCTGCCGCTCCAAGACCTCACGAGGATCGCGGAGCGGCTGGGCTCGGGCGACGCCAGGCCGAGCAGGCACCGCTACGGCATCCCCGAGCTGGATCTCGTGGCCGAGGTGCTCGACCGCAGCGCGTTGCGGATCTCCGACCTGCTGTCGCGGGAGCGCGAGTTCGCGACCGACGCCTCCCATCAACTGCGTACGCCGCTGACCGGGCTGAGCATGCGCCTGGAGGAGATCGTCGCGGCGGCCGATCAGCCCGAGGTGGTCCGCGAGGAGGGCGAGGCGGCGATCGTGCAGGTCGAGCGGCTGACGGCGGTGATCGACGAACTGCTGGCCGCCGCCCGCCGGCAGCGGCACGCCCAGGCGGGGCCGATCGACGTGGACGACGTGGTCGGGCAGCAGATCATCGAATGGGAGCCCGCGTTCCGCCGGGCCCACCGGTCGCTGGTGCTGGCCGGCGACCGCGGCCTGCGCGCCCTCGGCACGACCGGCGGGCTCAGCCAGGTGTTGTCCACCCTGCTGGAGAACTCCCTCAAGCACGGCGACGGCGTGCTGACGATCAACACATCGAGTACGGGCAGGTCTGTGGTGATCGAGGTGGCCGACGAGGGCCCGGGCATCCCGGAGCACCTCGGCCACCGGGTGTTCGAGCGGAGCGTGAGCGGGGGAGGCGGCACGGGCCTGGGGCTCAGCCTCGCCCGCGCCCTGGTGGCGGCCGACGGCGGGCGGCTCGAGCTGGTCAAACGCCGCCCGGCGACCTTCGCCATCTTCCTGCGCCACACCCGCGACAGCGAACGTCACCGTGTGGTGAGCGGCCCCGCCTGACGGCCGGTCGAGCCGGGCCGATCCAGCGGATGACGAGCGGCCGCGCCCGGCGGCCGGGAGTTCGGCCGGGTTTGGTCCGGCCGGTGGCGTGCGGCGGCCCGGGAGAGCCGGACGGTTCGGCGGGTGGTGAGTGAGCGCGCCAGGCGGCCGGGCGGTTCGGCGGAGTTGGTTCACTGCCCGCCGCCACGGCGTCGGCCTCAGCGGGTGGTGAGTGAGCGCGCCCGGCGGCCTTCGGCCGGGTTGGTTCAGCGGGTGGTGAGGGGGTCGGCCTGCGCCTTCACGTCGCGGCGCGACCGCGTGCCGGCTCCCTCGCCGGCCTCGGCGGAGTCCTCGGCCAGCTCCGGGACCGCCAGGAACACCCACTTCTTGTACGACCACAGGCGGAACAGCGTGCCGAGGACCAGGCCGACGCCCTGGGCGATGTTGTAGCTCACCGTGTCGTGCAGGCCCAGCGTGTAGCTCACGAAGCCGATGGTGAGCAGCGAGGGCAGCAGTCCGATGCCGTTCAGCAGGAAGAACAGGATGTACTCGCGCGCCAGGCCGCTCTGCTGGCGGTGCCGGTAGGTCCAGAAGCGGTTGCCCAAGTATGCGAAGGTCGTGGCGGCGATCGTGGCCACGACCTTGGAGGACAGCGGGCCCAGTCCGACTCCGAACCGCAGCACGTTCGTGCCGCCGAAGTCGATGACGAATGCGATCGCGCCCACCAGGCCGAACTTGATCAACTCGTGAATGAGCGCGGCGAACCGCTCGTAGGCACGTCGTAGCAACTGCACGTCCCGCACGGTCCTTCCTGATCGGCGGCCATGGCCGGCGGCGAGGTCTCTTCAGGCTACCGGTAGGAAGCACAAGTCGGTGTCTTGGCGCAACCTTCGTCCGCTTCGTCCCAGGTCACCAAAGAACATTTCAAGAAAAATCCTGCTATGTGAGATGAACGGGTGGTCTTCGCACTACGCTCTCGCCCGACCAGGATCACTTCGTTCCGGAACGCACACGTTCTGAAGGGGTGGCCTTTCACCGTGTCGCGAATACTCACGGCCCTCGGCCTCGGCCTCGTCCTGCTCGCGGGGTGTGGGACCGAGGCGGCACGCGAGACTCCGGTCGAGCCCGGCACCACGTCACCGGCGACGTCCGAGATCACCACGGTCGACGCGCAGGCGGCCTTCGACGACCTCGGCGATCTGGCCGCCGCCTGGAAGGACCGGGACTGCGCCGAGATCGAGCGGCTCACGACCGGTGTGGAGAGCACCATCGCGGGCCGCGTCTGCGCGGCCGCCCGGAAGGGCCGAGCCGCACCGGCCTTCCCCACCTACCGGGATGCGGAGCTGCTGCTGCCCGCCCGTCAGGACGGCGAGGACGACGCCTGGTTCGCCGCGCTGGCCCACGAGCCCGAGCCGGCCTACTTCGTCTTCGTACGGACGGAGGACCGATGGCGGCTCGCCGCCGGGCCGATTCCGGTCGTCGGCAAGGCGCCCGGCGTGGCGGGCGAGGTGACCGACGCCGCGGCCGACCCGGACGCGGCCGTCGCGGCGCGGCTCGCGCCCACCCGGCACGTCGCGTTCCTGACCGATCCCTCGGGAGTGGGAGGACGGGGAGTCAGCGGGGTCCGCTTCGCCTCCGGCGACCCCATGCGCCACCTCCTCACGGAGCTGGTCGGCGCCCCGGCCAGGGTCCGTCCCGACCGCTTGTCCACCGACGTACGCATCGAGGGGCCGGCCCACGCGCTCGCGCTGCCCGGCGGCGGATCGCTGGTGTTCCACGCGCTGCGCCTCGTCTTCACCCAAAAGCCCGGCGCGGGCCGCTCCTTCCTCGTCCATCCCCGGTATCGGGCCGCCGACGTGCGGACCTTCACGGGCGGCGCGCACGCGGCCGTCACCGGCAGCGAGATCCTGGTGCTGGCCACAAAGGTGGCGAAGGACAACACGATGACGACGGTCGGCATGCGCCGGGTCCTCGCCGACATCGCCGAGGGCTCCGGCTGACGGGCCGTCCTCCCCGAATGGGTAGGCTGGCCTGTCGTGAACAGCCCGAACGTTCCCCATCCCCGGCCCGTCGCCGCGCCCGTGGTGGGCATGGTCGGCGCGGGCCAGCTCGCCCGGATGGCCCAGCAGGCCGCGATCGCGCTCGGCGTCGAGCTGCGGGTGCTCGCCAACGCCCGGGACGAGAGCGCCGCCAAGGTGATCGTGGACACCCGTCTCGGCGACTACCGCGACCTGGCCGACCTCCGGGAGTTCGCCAAGGGGTGCGACGCCGTCACCTTCGACCACGAGCACGTCCCGACCGAGCACATCCGGGCCCTGGCCGCCGACGGGTATGCCGTGCATCCCGGCGCGGACGCCCTTGTCCACGCGCAGGACAAGGCGGTCATGCGGGAGCGGCTCACCGCGATCGGCGCGCCCTGCCCCGCCTGGGCCCGCGTCGGCGACCTGGCCGGGGTCGAGGCGTTCGCCGAGGAGCACGGCTGGCCGGTGGTGCTCAAGGCGGTGCGGGGCGGATACGACGGCCGGGGCGTGTGGGTCTGCCAGACCCCCGAGGAGGCGCGCGAGGTGCTCGGCACCGGCGTCGCCCTGCTGGCCGAGGCGTTCGTCCCGTTCGAGCGGGAGATCGCCGTGCTGGTCGCCCGCTCCCCGCACGGGCAGGGCGTCAGCTACCCCGTGGTGGAGACCGTCCAGAAGGACGGCATCTGCGTCGAGGTCATCGCGCCCGCTCCGGACCTGGGCGAGGAGGACGCGGCGCAGGCCCAGCGCATCGCGCTGACGATCGCCCGCGACCTCGGCGTGACCGGGCTCCTCGCGGTGGAGATGTTCGTGACCAAGTCCGGGTTCGTGGTCAACGAGCTGGCGATGCGCCCGCACAACAGCGGGCACTGGACGATCGAGGGCGCCCGCACCTCGCAGTTCGAGCAGCACCTGCGGGCCGTGCTCAACCTGCCGCTCGGCTCGCCCTCGATGACCGCGCCGGTCGTCGTGATGGCCAACCTGCTCGGCGGCCCCGACCCCGATGTGTACTCCCGGTACGAGCACGTGATGGCCAACGACCCGGGCGTCAAGATTCACTTCTATGGCAAGGACGTCCGGCCCCGCCGCAAGATCGGGCACGTCACCGCCCTCGGGACCGACCTGGAGGAGGTGCGGGCCCGCGCCTACCACGCCGTCACCTGCTTGAGAGGACCTGTGGATGCCTGACGTCGGGATCGTCATGGGGAGCGACTCGGACTGGCCGGTGATGCGCCAGGCCGCCGAGGCCGTCGCGGAGTTCGGCGTGTCGTTCGAGGCCGACGTGGTGTCGGCGCACCGCATGCCCGCGGAGATGATCGAGTACGGCTCCCGCGCCGCCGGCCGCGGGCTGAAGGTGATCATCGCGGGGGCGGGCGGCGCCGCCCACCTGCCGGGCATGCTGGCCTCGGTCACCCCGTTGCCCGTGATCGGCGTTCCGGTGCCGCTGAAGTATCTGGACGGCCTGGACTCGCTGCTGTCGATCGTCCAGATGCCGGCCGGCGTGCCGGTGGCGACCGTCGCCGTCGGCGGGGCCCGCAACGCGGGCCTGCTCGCCGTACGGATCCTGGCGGCGTCCGACGAGGGGCTGCGGCGCCGGATGGAGGAGTTCCAGGCCGCCCTGCGGGACCAGGCGCACGCCAAGGGCGAACGGCTGCGCGCCGAGGCGGCCCAGCTCGGCCGGTAGGCCCAGCCGGGCCGCGGGCCCGGCGCGGTCAGCCACCCGCGGAGCGTCGGGTGAGCCGGGAGGGCAGCCACGCCGACACCACCAGTGCGAGCACGGTGAAGCCGAGCGACCACCAGAACGTGTGGTCGAAGGCCACCGCGGCGTCCGCGGGGCCGCCGTGATGCCGGGCGAGCGCACTGTCGAGGACCACGGCCAGCACGGCGGTGCCGAACGAGCCGCCGATCTGCTGCGCGGTCCTCGTGATCACGCTCGCGTGCGGCACCTCGTCGCGGGCGAGTCCCTCGTACGCGCTGCTCATGACGGGGATCGTCACGGCGCCGAGGCCGATGCCGCGCACGACCAGCGCGGCGACGAGCCACCACGTCGCGGTGTCCGGCCCGGCCCAGGCGAACGGCAGCGTCCCCAGTGCGGTGATCACCAGGCCGACGGCGGTGACCGGGCGCGCGCCCACACGGTCGGTGAGCGTGCCGGCCAGTCCCCTGCTCAGCATCACGCCGATGCCCTGCGGGGCGAGCAGGAGGCCGGCCGTGAACGCGTCCCTGCCGCCCACCTGCTGATAGAAGAGCGGGATCAGCAGCATCGCGCCGTAGAGGACGAAGCCCGACAGGAACATCAGCGCGTTCGCCGCGCTGAACGAGGAGCTGCGCAGCAGCCGCAGGTCGACGAGCGGCGTGCCGTTCATCCTGAGCGCCCATACGGTGAAGGCGGCGACGAGCACGGCGCCCGCGATGAGCGGCAGCAGCACGTCGGTGTGGCCGAAGCCGCCGTCGACGCCGACCCGGGAGAGCCCGTAGATGATTCCGGCGATGCCGGGGCACAGCAGGACCAGGCCGATCCAGTCGAGCGGCGCCTCGCGGTCGCGTTCCCCCGCGGGCATGAAGCGCCAGGCCAGCGCGAGCCCGGCCACGCAGAACGGCACGTTGATCCAGAAGATCCAGCGCCAGGAGAGGTGCTGCACGATCAGGCCGCCGATGACCGGGCCGAGCACCGGCCCCAGCAGGACGGGCAGGCCGATGATCGCCGTGGCGCGGCCGAGCGACCGTCCGCCCGCGGCCTGGACCAGGAGCGTCTGCATGACGGGCAGCATGAGACCGCCGCCCAGGCCCTGCACCACGCGGAAGGCGATCAGTGTCGCCGCGTCCGGCGCGAGGCTCGCGCCGACGGACCCGGCCAGGAAGATCGTCAGCGCGGCCAGCCAGACGTTCTTGCCGCCGAAACGGCCGGTCAGCCAGTTCGTCGTCGGCACCGCCATGCCGAGGACGAGCAGATAGCCGGTGGTGATCCACTGGACGGTCGAGACCGGCACGTGCAGTTGCCGTCCGAGGGTGTCCAGTGCGATGTTGACGATCGTTGTGTCGAAGACGACGGCGAGGGTGCCGGTCATCATGACGAGCGAGAGCCGTACGAATCCCGGATCGAGGCGTTCCCGGGAGGCGGGCGGCAGCACGGTGCTCATGATGGCCTCCGGAGTGAGATTAGATGCACTCGTGTATCTAATACTCTATACGCCGCGCCGTCAATAAGATGCACTTGTGTATCTTGAGGAGAGGTCGTGTCGGAGAAGACCGCAACCAGGCGGCGCGGAGCCGAGCTGGAGGAGGCGTTGCTGGACGCCGCATGGGAGGAGCTGGTCAGCGCCGGCTACGGCGGCTTCACGTTCGAGGGGGTGGCGGCACGTGCCCAGACCAGCCGGCCGGTCGTCTACCGCCGCTGGGCGAGCCGGGCGGATCTGGCGGTGGCCGCGATCAGGCACTACGGCCGCAAGAACCCGTTCCCGGTGCCCGACACCGGATCTCTCCGTGACGATCTCGTGGCCCTGCTGCGGTCGTTTTCCGAGCGGCGCAGCGAGCTGGCGGTGCTGATGAGCATGCAGATGAGCGAGTTCTTCGCGGAGACCGGCGCCACGATGGCCGACCTGCGGGAGCAGCTCCTGGCGGACCGAACGGGACCCAGTTCGCTGGCGCAGGTCCTCGACCGCGCCGCGGCACGCGGAGAGCTCGACCCCCGGCGGCTGACCCCGCGGCTGACGGCGCTGCCGGTCGACCTGATTCGTCACGAGATTCTGATGACCGGGCGGCCAGTCTCCGAAAACGTCATCACGGAGATCGTCGACGACATCTTCCTGCCCCTCGTCCGCCTGAAGGCGCAGTGACGGCGCCTTTCCCGGTTGAGGGAGATCGGGGACGGCCGAGGGCGCGGCAGCCGAGGGCGCGGCAGCCGGGGGAGAGGGT
>JADGHC010000241.1 GCA_019689655.1 Microbispora sp. | reverse complement strand
TGTTCGCGACCGCCTTCGCCCTCGTCGCCGCGCGGGAGAGCATCGGCGTCCCGCAGGGGCTGGGCGGCGCGCTGATCGTCGTCGCGGCGCTCGTCGGACGGCGCTTCGAAGGACGCGCCGCGCCCGCCGGCCCGGGCGACCGGGCGATACAGCCGGCCGGTTGCCTTGGGTGCCAAGGTATGTCCTAGAGTAATTAGGCACTGCCGAAGGAGACTAGGGAAAGAGGGGCGGCGCGGTATGCCACGGGCCGGGCTGACGGCGGATCGGGTCACGCTAGCCGCCGCCGAGCTGGCGGACGAGGTGGGGCTCGAGCACGTGACCATGTCGGCGGTGGCGCGGCGGCTCGGCGTGAAGGACGCCAGCCTTTATGCGCATGTCCGGAGCCTGGAGGACCTGCGCGGGCGGATCGCGCTGCTGGCGGCGGACGAGAAGACCTTGCGCATCGCGGAGGCGATCGCCGGGCGGGCCGGCAAGGACGCGCTGGTGGCGTACGCGAACGCCTGGCGGGAGTACGCCCGCGACCATCCGGGCCGCTACACGGCGACCCAGATCCCGATCCGGATCGACCCCGAGCTCGCCGCGGAGGCGCCCGGGCCGCGGCGTGCCGTCGAGCTGACCTACGGCATGCTGCGCGCCTACGCGCTGCGGGAGCCCGACCTGACCGACGCGGTGCGGCTGATGCGCAGCACGCTCCACGGCTTCACCAGCCTGGAGGCCGCGGGCGGGTTCGCGCGGCAACGCCCGGTGGAGGACTCCTGGGTCCGCTGCCTGGACGCCCTGCACAACCTCCTGCTGCACTGGCCCGCGCGTGAGGACGCGGCATGACCGGCCCGGCCGCCGGTCGTCTCCGCGTGGACGGCGCCACCCTGCACTACGAGGTACGCGGAACGGGCCCGCTCGTGCTGCTGATCCCCGGCGGCACGGGCGGCGCGGCCGCCTTCGACGACGTCGCGGGCGACCTGGCCGCCGACTACACGGTCGCGTCCTATGATCCGCGCGGCCTGTCCCGCAGCCCCCTGGACGACCCGGAGGCCGAGCAGAGCGTCGCGCAGCACGCCGACGACGCGCTGCGGCTGCTCGACCTGCTGTCGCCGGACGCGCCGGCCCGCGTGGTGGGGTGCAGTTCGGCGGCGTTGCCACCCCGGGCGGCGGCCCGGGTCGAACGGACGATGGCGGACATGCCCTACTTCCTGGGGCGCATCGTGCCGAGCTTCATGGCGTACCGGCCGGACCTGGCGCGTCTGGAGGCGCTGTCGGACCGGCTGGTGCTCGCCGCCGGCACGGACCCGCGCGGTGAGCTGCCCTATCGTCCCGCCGCCTTCCTCGCCGAGCGGTTCGGCAAGCGGCTCGTGCACTTCCCCGGCGGGCACACGGTGCTCAGCACGCATCCCGAGGAGTTCGGCGCGCTGCTGCGCACGGTGCTGAGCGCCTGACCAGGCGTCCGGGATCGGTCATTACTTACCGGTAGTCATGAGCCACGCACCGGAATATTCTTCCGGCATGGGTGCCATGAATCGGACGCTCGACGCGGCCATGGTCGACCGGATCCTCACGCACGTCTCATCGGAAGGCAAGACCAGGCAGATCGTGGCGCCGTTCACCGGTGAGGTCCTCGCCGAGGTCCCGATCTCCGCTCCCCAGGACGTCCGCGCGGCGTACGACAGGGCCAGGGCGGCGCAGGAGGCGTGGGCGGCGCTGCCGGTCCGCGAGCGGGTCAAGCCCTTCCTGCGGCTCCACGACGCGATGCTCGACCGCCGCCGGGAGCTGCTCGACATCGTCCAGTGGGAGACCGGCAAGGCGCGGCGGCACGCGTACGAGGAACTGGCGCACGTCGCGGGCTGCACGCTGTATTACGCCCGGCGGGCGCCCGGGCTGCTGGAGCCGCGGCGCAGGCAGGGCGTCTTCCCGCTCGCCACGCGGGTGACGGAGCTGCGCCACCCGAAGGGTGTGGTCGCGGTCATCAGCCCCTGGAACTACCCGCTGGCCCTCGGCGTGACCGACGTGGTCCCGGCCCTGATCGCGGGCAACGCGGTCGTCCACAAGCCGGACACCCAGACCCCGCTGTCCACGCTGTGGACGATCGACCTGCTGGCCGAGCTGGGCATGCCGCGCGACATCTGGCAGGTCGTGCTCGGCGATCCGGAGGACGTCGGCGACCCGCTGCTCGACGGCGCGGACTACGTCGCGTTCACCGGCTCGACGCGCGGCGGGCGCGTGATCGCCGAGAAGGCGGCCAAGCGGCTCATCGGCTGCTCGCTGGAGCTCGGCGGCAAGAACCCGATGATCGTGCTCGAGGACGCCGACCTCGACGCGGCCGCCCAGGGCGCGATCCGGGCCTGCTTCGCCAACGCCGGGCAGCTGTGCATCTCGATCGAGCGCCTCTACGTGCACGAGTCGATCGCCGACGCCTTCCGCGACAAGTTCGTCCGGGCGGTGAAGAACATGCGGATCGGTCCCGGCTTCGACTGGGACGTGCAGATGGGCTCGCTCACCTCCGCGCGGCAGCTCGACACGGTCGCCGCCCACGTCGAGGACGCGGTCGCCAAGGGCGCCACGGTGCTGACCGGCGGCCGGGCCCGCCCCGACCTCGGCCCGTTCTTCTACGAGCCGACCGTGCTCGACGGGGTCGGCGAGGACATGACCGTCTGCCGCGACGAGACGTTCGGGCCGGTCGTGTCGCTCTACCGCTACCGGGACGAGGAGGAGGCGGTCCGGGTGGCCAACGACACGGCGTACGGTCTCAACGCCTCGATCTGGACGAAGGACCCGGCGCGGGGCCGCCGCCTGGCGGCCCGGATCAAGGCGGGCACCGTCAACGTCAACGAGGGGTACGGCTCGGCGTACGGCTCCTACGACGCGCCGATGGGCGGGATGAAGTCGTCCGGGCTCGGCCGCCGCCACGGGGCCGAGGGGCTGCTGAAATACACGGAGGTCCAGACGGTGGCCGATCAGGCCACGTGGCTGGGCTTCGAGCCGATCCTCGGCATGACCTACGACAAGTACGCCGACACGCTCGCGACGCTGCTCAAGGCGATGAAGCGGCTCCACCTGAAGTGAGCGGGAGAGGCAGGCGCGGTGGACTACGACGTCGTGGTCGTCGGATCGGGGTTCGGCGGGAGCGTGGCCGCGCTGCGGCTCACCGAGAAGGGCTACCGCGTCGGGGTCATGGAGGCCGGCCGCAGGTTCGACGAGACGACCCTGCCGAAGACCTCCTGGCGGATCAAAGACTTCCTGTGGGCTCCCGCGCTCGGCCTGAAGGGCATCCAGCGCATCCACGTCCTGCGCGGCTCCAACGGGGTGATGGTGCTGGCCGGCGCCGGGGTCGGCGGCGGCTCGCTGGTCTACGCCAACACCCTCTATGAGCCGCTCGACCCGTTCTTCCGCGATCCCCAGTGGGCGCACATCACCGACTGGAAGGCCGAGCTCGCGCCGTACTACGACCAGGCCAAGCGGATGCTCGGCGCGGTGGACAACCCGGCGATGACCGCCGCCGACGAGGTGATGAAGAAGGTCGCCGAGCGGATGGGCGTCGGCCACACCTTCCGCCTCGCCCCGGTCGGGGTGTTCTTTGGCGAGCCCGGGGTCGAGGTCGACGACCCGTACTTCGGCGGCGTGGGGCCGCGCCGCCGGGGCTGCACCGAGTGCGGCGAGTGCATGACCGGCTGCCGTCACGGCGCCAAGAACATGCTCATCAAGAACTACCTCTACCTGGCCGAGAAGGCCGGGGCGAAGGTCTGCCCGGAGACCACGGTGACCGGCGTGCGGCCCATCGAGGGCGGCTACGAGATCACGGTGAAGCGCACCGGCCCGTTCGGCCGCACCCGCACGCTCACCGCCGAGCAGGTGGTCTTCGCCGCCGGGACGTACGGCACGCAGCAGCTGCTCCACCGGCTCAAGGCGACGACGCTGCCCCGGATCTCGCCCCGGCTGGGCGCGCTGACCAGGACGAACTCCGAGGCGCTGCTGGGGTTCGAGCGGCCGGCCGCCAGGGGCGTCAAGCTCAACCGGGGCGTGGCGATCACCTCCTCGATCCACCCGGACGCCGAGACGCACATCGAGCCGGTGCGCTACGGCGACGGGTCCAACGCCATGGGCCTGCTGCGCACGCTGCTCGTGGACGGCGGCGGGCGGGTCCCGCGCTGGCTGAAGTTCCTCGGGGAGGCCCTGCGGCGGCCCCACCTGCTGCCCCGGCTGTTCAACCTCCGCAGGTGGTCGGAGCGTACGATCATCGCCCTGGTCATGCAGGCCAAGGACAACTCGATCACGCTGTCGCTCAAGAACGGCAAACTGCGGGCGGGGCCGGGCCACGGCGAGCCGAACCCCACGTGGATTCCGGCCGGGCACGAGGCCGTCCGCCTGGCGGCCGAGGAGATCGGCGGCCTCCCCGGCGGCTCCTGGCTCGACCTGTTCGACATCCCGGCGACCGCGCACTTCCTCGGCGGCTGCGCCATCGGCGACTCGCCGGAGACCGGGGTGATCGACCCCTATCACCGGGTCTACGGCTATGCGGGCCTGCACATCGTGGACGGTTCGGCCGTGTCGGCCAACCTCGGCGTGAACCCCTCCCTCACGATCACCGCGCAGGCCGAGCGGGCGATGGCGCTGTGGCCCAACAAGGGCGAGCCCGACCCCCGGCCCGCCCTCGGCTCGCCGTACGTGCGGCTCAGGCCGGTCGCGCCGGTGCGGCCGGTCGTCCCCGCGTCCGCGCCGGGCGCGCTCCGCCTGCCCATCGTGGAGATCACATCGCGGCAGACGCCGGACGGCTGAGCGTCAGGTCAGAGCCGTACGGCATGGTTCAGCCGTCGGCGGGGGACATGCACATGGCCTCGCGGCAGGTGTTGTCCCGCACCACGGCGAGCAACGAGCACAGCGTCTCCACCTGCTCCGGCGTCAGGCCGCGGGAGAGCCTGCGGTAGACCTCCGCCTCGATGGCGCGCAGCCGGGGACGCAGCGCGTCGCCCTTCGGGGTGGTGCTCACGATGCTGAGCCGCCGGTTCGAGCTGCAGGGCGAGCGGCTGATCAGGCCGCTGCGCTCCAGGCGCTGCAGGGTCTTGGTCATCGTGGACATGTCGATGCCCAGCCTGGTCGCGAGCTTGTTCTGGTACTGCGGGCCGTGCTCCCACAGCATGTTGAGCACGCGGTCTTGTCCCGGGTAGAGGTCGATCTCCGCCAGCAGGGCGGCCAGCAGGACCCGGTGCCCCCGTGACGCCGCCGCCATGAGGCACCCCAGGGAGTCCTGGTCGTACCCGGATGGCGCCGAGCACGCCGAAGCATCCGGTGCCGCCGGGGACTCCAGCCTCTCCACCATCGGGGACCTCCTCACCGGGTCATCGTACTCCTTGCAAATTGGTCGGCCAAGTTGTAGAAGTAAACGCATCAACTTGGTCGGCCAAATTGGCCGCCAAATAAGGAGGAGTCCATGTTCACGCCCTTCGAGCTCGGTTCGCTGCGCCTGCCCAACCGCCTCGCCATGGCCCCGATGACGCGCTCGCGTTCCTACGTCGACGGCATCCCGTCGCCGCTGGCGCCGCTCTACTACGCGCAGCGCGCGTCCGCCGGCTTGATCATCACTGAGGGGGTCCAGCCCAGCCTGGCCGGACAGGGGTACATAAACACGCCGGGGCTGCACACCGATCAGCAGGTGGCCGGATGGCGTGAGGTCACCGACACCGTCCACGCCGCGGGAGGGCGGATCTTCGTCCAGCTCATGCACGCCGGCATGGTCGGTCACCCCGACAACACCGGGGACATCCCCCTCGCACCCTCGGCCGTACGGCCGGACGGGGTGCAGATCTTCACGCCGAGCGGGCCGCAGGATCTCCCCGTTCCCCGCGAGATGACCATCGAGGAGGTGGAGGCCACCGTACGGGACTTCGCCGCGGCGGCGCGCCGGGCGGTGGAGGCGGGGTTCGACGGCGTCGAGCTCCACGGGGCCAACGGCTACCTCATCCACCAGTTCCTGTCCCAGAACGTCAACCTGCGCGGCGACCGGTACGGCGGCTCGATCGACAGCCGCATCAGGTTCGCGGTGGAGGTCGCCAAGGCGGTGGCCGAGGAGATCGGCCCGGACCGGGTGGGCATCCGGCTGTCGCCGCTCAACGGCGCCCAGGGACTGGTGGAGGAGGACGCCCACGAGCTCTACCCGGCTCTGGTGTCCGCGCTCGCCGAGCTCGACCTGGTCTACCTGCACCTGATCGCGACCGGCGGCGACGAGCTCAACGCGCGCCTGCGCGACCTGTGGCCGAACGCCCTCGTGATCAACGACCCCGCGGGCACCGACCCGGCCGCCACCACGGCCAAGTGGCTGGAGTGGGGCGCCGACGTGGTGGCCCTCGGCAGGGCGTTCCTGGCCAACCCCGACCTGCCGCTGCGCCTGCGTCTCGGCGCGCCGCTCAACGAGCCCGACCTCAGCCTGGCCTTCGGCGGCGACCACCGGGGCTACACCGACTATCCGGCGCTCTCGCTGCACCCCGTTCCGGAGCCCGCGGCGGTCTGAGCGGCGGGTGACGGGGCCGGGCGGGCAGTGTCACCGCGCCGATAGACTGGCGTCACCGCCGCTGCCTTCAACCGCCTCGCTTTGGGGGTCCTTTCCAGTGTCCGAGTTCGACACGGTCCTCGTCGTGGACTTCGGCGCGCAATACGCGCAGCTGATCGCGCGACGGGTGCGTGAGTGCCACGTCTACTCCGAGATCGTCCCGTCGACGATGCCGGTCTCCGAGATGCTGGAGAAGAAGCCCAAGGCGATCATCCTGTCCGGCGGTCCGTCGTCGGTGTACGCCGAGGGTGCTCCGCCGGTTCCGGAGGGCCTGTTCGAGACCGGCGTGCCGACCTTCGGCATCTGCTACGGCTTCCAGGCCATGGCGCAGGCGCTCGGCGGGGAGGTCGCCAAGACCGGCTCCGCCGAGTTCGGCGGCACCTCGCTCAAGGTCGTCGGGGACGGCGTGCTGTTCGCCGGGCTGCCGCAGGCGCAGACCGTCTGGATGTCGCACGGCGACTCGGTCGTCGGCGCCCCCGCCGGGTTCACCGTCACCGCCAGCACCGACGCCACCCCGGTCGCCGCGATGGAGGACCCCTCGCGCGGCCTGTACGGCGTGCAGTTCCACCCCGAGGTGCTCCACTCCGAGCACGGCCGGCAGGTGCTCAAGCACTTCCTCGACGCGGCCGGCTGCCGCCCCACGTGGACCATGCTCAACATCGTCGACGACGCCGTGGAGGCCGTGCGCGCCCAGGTGGGCGACGGCCGGGCGATCTGCGCGCTGTCGGGCGGCGTCGACTCCGCGGTGGCCGCCGCGATCGTCCAGCGGGCCATCGGTGACCGGCTGACCTGCGTCTTCGTGGACCACGGGCTGCTGCGCAAGGGCGAGGCCGAGCAGGTCGAGCGGGACTTCGTCGAGGCGACCGGCGTCAAGCTGCGCGTCGTGGACGCCTCCGAGCGCTTCCTGAAGGCGCTGGCGGGCGTCACCGACCCGGAGGAGAAGCGGAAGATCATCGGCCGGGAGTTCATCCGGGTCTTCGAGGACGAGCAGCGTGCGATCCTCGCCGACGGGCCGGTGGACTTCCTCGTGCAGGGCACGCTCTACCCGGACGTGGTCGAGTCCGGCGGCGGCACCGGCACCGCGAACATCAAGTCGCACCACAACGTGGGCGGGCTGCCCGAGGACCTCAAGTTCCAGCTCGTCGAGCCGCTGCGCACGCTGTTCAAGGACGAGGTGCGGCGGGTCGGCGAGGAGCTGGGCCTGCCCCCGGCGATGGTCTGGCGCCAGCCGTTCCCCGGGCCCGGCCTCGGCATCCGGATCATCGGCGAGGTCACCCGCGAGCGCCTCGACCTGCTGCGCGAGGCCGACGCCATCGCCCGTGAGGAGCTCACCCGCGCGGGTCTCGACCGCGACATCTGGCAGTGCCCGGTCGTGCTGCTCGCCGACGTCCGCTCGGTCGGGGTGCAGGGCGACGGCCGCACCTACGGCCACCCCGTCGTCCTGCGGCCGGTGACCTCCGAGGACGCCATGACGGCCGACTGGGCGCGGGTGCCGTACGACGTGCTGTCGCGCATCTCCACCCGGATCACCAACGAGGTACGCGAGATCAACCGCGTGGTCCTCGACGTGACGAGCAAGCCGCCGGGCACCATCGAATGGGAGTAAGGCGGCACCAACGGGAATAATGCCGGTCGCACCCGATAGGGTGACGCGGTGATTGCCGCGCAGCCCGTCACCGGTTCATCGAGTGCGAAGACCACCAGGCTCGCCTGGCTCGACGCCCTGCGGGGGATCGGCGCGATGGCGGTGGTCGCCGAACACGCGCTCCCCTGGCTCATGCCGTCGCTGCGCCCTTACTGGTTCAACCTCGGCATGTACGGGGTTTTGGTCTTCTTCCTGGTCAGCGGGTACATCATCCCCGCGTCCCTGGAGAAGCGGGGCGACGTCGGGGCGTTCTGGGTCAGCCGGGTGTTCCGGTTGTACCCGCTCTACCTGCTGGTGATCGCCGCGGTGCTCGTCATGGCGTTCTGGGTTCCGGTGCGCCGGGAGGTGCCCCGGCACCCGTCGGCCGTGGCCGCGCACGTGAGCATGCTGCTCGACGTCGTCCACGTCGGCGCCGTCGCCGACCCGATGTGGACGCTGTCGTACGAGATGGTGTTCTACCTGCTGGTGACCGCGCTGTTCGTGCGCGGGGTGCACCGGCGCAGCGGGACGCTGGCGATCGCGTTCGGCGTCGTGGCGGTCGCCGCCGGGCTGGTGCTGCAGGCGCCGCTGCTGCCGGGGCAGTGGCCCGCCGTCGCCGCCGGCGTGGTGTTCGTCGCGGGCCTGGCCTGCCTGATCACCGGCAGGTTCCGCAGAGCCGCGGCGTACGCGCTGGGGCTGATGGCGCTCGTGCTGCTCGTGTTCGGCAGCTTCGTGCCGTGGTTCGGCGCGGCCATCCTCGCGGTGATGTTCACGGGGACCGCGCTGTACCGGTGGGAGCGGGGCACGGGCGGGCTTGGCCCGGTCGTGGTCGCGGGGGGGCGGGGGGGGGGGCCCCCCGGGGGGGGGGGGCCGGCGGGGGGGG
>JADGHC010000240.1 GCA_019689655.1 Microbispora sp. | reverse complement strand
CCCGTCTGGTGCACCCGCCCCACCCGCTCCGAGAGCGCGCACGAGATGTCGTCTTGGGTGGCCATCAGCTCCTCGGCCTGGGCCATGCAGGCCGCCGGATCGTCGGGGGCCGGTCCCATCGCCAGCGCACGCGCCGATTGCCGCACCGACGCTACCCACCCCCACGACGACCATCCGTCCCCAACAGCAGCATCACCCGCAGCTTCGGCACCGGCACCGCCGAAACCGGCACCAGCAGCCGTACCACCGCCACACCGGGGACACGCACCGGCGAAAGCGCCGTTAGAACCAGCACCCCTACCAGCACCGGCACTCGCGTCGGCATCCCAGCCGCCGGAACCACCGGCAGCCGCGCCATTGAAACCTGCACCAGCGCCAGTAGCAGTGCCACCGGCACGCTCGCCATCGGAGGTCGTGCTACCACCGGCGAAGGCGTCAGGGGTATGGGCAGCGCTCGAACCGGCACCGCCGCCGATGCGTGCACCGCCCCGTGCCCCTGCACCAGCGTGGGCACCACCACCGGCAAAGAGGTCACGGTCCCGAGCGGCACCGGGAGTGGCACCTCCGACTCCAGGCCGCCGAGGCGCGCGGTGACACACCGGACGGCCCGCGGCATCCACGCCGCCGAAGCCCTCCTCCCCGCCGCCGCAGGTGCCGCCCTCGAACAGAGCTGCGCCGAACGCAGATCCATTCACGGCGGGTCCCCTCCTACCGGAGCCCGTACGAGGAGTCAGGTTGTCGGTCGCCTCTGATGAAGTGGAGAAAAGGTCGAAGCGGCAGTCATCACGAGCCAGCGGCCCGTCCGATGACCACAACGGCGAACCGGCGAGCGGCCGACCCCACCACTCACCATCACCGCCGCCGAACCGCGCATCGTCCCCGGCCGCGCCGCTTTCCGCCCCAACATCCTCATCCGAACGACGAGAGCGCCAAGGATCGACATCGAACAGATCCATGACACCTCCCGCCATTGATTCGAATACCTGTTTTAATTCTTTCTTGCAGTCGTCACTCTATGCAACCGCAGGACACGATTTGTTGGAGTCACAGGCTCACAGAGCCGTGGCCCGGACATCCGGCTGAACGTGCACCGGTACGGGCCCGGCAGGAGCACCCACGACCGCTCGCACGCCATCGACTCCAGGTTCACGATGCCCGTCGGCTCGTACACCGAGGGGCACGCGAACACGGTGGCGTGCGAGCGGCGCGCGTGCGTGCCGCGGCCGCCCGCTGCTCCCGCCTCTGACAGACCTCATCTGTCAGCAGGTCGAACGTGGCTTGTTCGCGCCGACCGTCGCCGCACCGTTCGCCTTCGGCGTGGCAGGCTATGCCGCTGGCCTTCGTTCTGGTGCTCCTTCTTCTGGAAAACCGCCGGCCGGTAACCCGGTGGCCCTCCGGTGGCCCGGCGGTGCTCTACCGGAGAGAGCCCGCGACCTCGGTGCCTCGAAGATCTGCGAGGAGGTCTGGTCTCCGGTCCTGTGTCTCGGTGTACTTGCCGGGAGCGATGATCAACTGTGAATCGCCTGCGTTCCCGGCTTGCTCGCGGGCCGGCGCGCCTGCCGCGGCCGCCGGTGTGCGGCGCCCGTGGTCGCGGCCCGGGCGTCCTTTTGGGTCCGCGCCGCGCCGGACACCGCTCCCCGGGTGAATCTTGTCCGGTCGCACCACTAGCCTTGGGATCCGTTGCGGAACATCATTCGGTTACTGACGGGTTCATGTGCGGAAGGACGGAGCGGATGCGGATCGGGATGGCCCTCAACTACTCGGGGGGCTTCAAGGAAACCGTCGCCGAGCTGGCCGACTATGAGAAGGCCGGGCTCGACATCGTGTTCGTCGCCGAGGCGTACAGCTTCGACGCGGTCAGCCAGCTCGGGTACATCGCGGCGAGGACCGAGCGGCTGCAGATCGCCTCGGGCATCCTGCCGATCTACTCCCGTACGCCGGCCCTGCTGGCCATGACGGCCGCCGGCCTCGACTACGTCTCCGACGGCCGCTTCACGCTCGGCATCGGGGCCTCCGGCCCGCAGGTCATCGAGGGCTTCCACGGCGTGCCGTACACCGCGCCGCTGGGGCGCACCCGCGAGGTCATCGAGATCTGCCGCAAGGTCTGGCGGCGCGAGCGGCTGGAGTACGCCGGCAAGCACTACACGCTGCCGCTTGAGGGCGGCACCGGCCTCGGCAAGCCGCTCAAGCTGATCAACCACCCGGTGCGCGAGCGCATCCCGATCGTGATCGCCGCCATCGGGCCGAAGAACGTGGAGCTCGCCGCCGAGCTGGCGGAGGGCTGGGAGCCGATCTTCTTCATGCCGGAGAAGGCCGGCGAGGTGTGGGGTCCCTCACTGGCCGCCGGGCGGGAGCGCCGCGACCCCGCGCTCGGCGAGCTCGACGTGATCGCGCAGGCCGTGCTCGCGATCGGCGAGGACGCCGGTGGCGTGCTGGAGCTCGGCCGTTCCATGGCCGCCCTCTACATCGGCGGCATGGGCGCCAAGGGCAGGAACTTCTACAACGACCTCGCCCGGCGCTACGGGTACGAGAAGGAGGCCGAGCAGATCCAGAACCTCTACCTGGAGGGCAAGAAGAAGGAAGCCGAGGCGCTGGTGCCGATGGATCTGCTCGAGCGCATCTCCCTGGTCGGTCCCGAGGGGCACATCAGGGAACGGCTGGCCGCGCTGCGCGAGGCCGGGGTCACCACGCTCAACGTCACCCCGGTGGCCCCCACCCACGAGGAGCGCGTCAAGCTCATCGAGAAGATCAGGGACATGGCGGCCTGAGCCGTCCGCGCCGCGCCGCCGCGGATCACTTCCGAGCCGATGGCGTGCTCCACGGGGGCGCGCTCTCGCGGCGGCGCGGCTTCTGCGTTGCCGCCCCGCCGTGCGGTGCCGCTGTGCCGTGCGTCGCCGCCCGGGCCGCTCCCGCCGCTCAGCGCGTACGCGCCCAGCCGCCGATGCCGTCGTCGAGGACCGCGGCGGCGCGGCGGACGTCGGCCTCGACGGCCTCACGCAGCGCGTCGGCCCTTAGCCCGGCGGCCAGGTGCTCGCCCAGGCTCCGGAACTGGACCTGCCACAGGCCGATCAGGCCGATCGCCGCGATGTGCGGCTCCGGCGCGTCGTCGTCCACGCCCGCCCTGGCGGCCAGGAACCGGGCGGCGGTCGCGACGAGCCTGTCGACGGTGTCCCGCTGGTGGGCCCGTAGCGCGGGCGTGGCCCGCAGCAGGGCGCCGAAGCGCAGGAAGAGCTCGGCGGCGCCGTCAGGGTCGTCCTGCGCCGACAGCCAGGAGACCAGGGCGGCCAGCTCGTCGGACAGGATCGCCAGCGCGGCCTCGACCGGCGGCAGTGCCGGGTCGGCCAGAGCGCTCAGGGACGCCTCCGTGCCTTCCCACAGGTCGAGGATCAGCGACTCCTTGGTGGGGAAGTAGTTGTAGACGGTTTTCTCCGTCACCCCGCACGCCTCGGCGATCTCCGCGACCCGCACCGCGTCGAACCCGCGCTCGAGAAACATCTGCGTCGCCGTGTCGGACAGCCGGCGGCGCATCAGCCGCTTCTTGCGTTCCCTGGGCTTTTCGTCCTCCGGAATCTCCCCGTCGCGGCCGCGCAGCACCGGCCAGTCCACCCCGCGCGTACTCACGGCCCCCAGATTATTACAGTCCCTGAAGTTTTGAGGTACCGTGTTTTTCAGTCACTGAAAAGTTCTGCTCCAGGAGGCGTGGCGTGTCCGAGATCCGCATCGTCTGCGACTACCCGCATGCCGTCGGCAAGGTGTGGCGTGCCCTGACCGACCCGGAGCTCATCCCGCGGTGGACCGCGACCAGCGCCGGCGCGCGTGCCGAAGGCTTCGCTCCGGTCGTCGGCACCCGGTTCCGGTACGTGGCCAAGCCCAGGCCGGGCTGGAACGGCCTGGTCGACTGCGAAGTGCTCGAGGTCGACGAACCGTCGCTGCTGCGTTACTCCTGGACCGGAGGCGACGGGCGGGGCGACACGACCGAGGTCGTCTACCGGCTGCGGCCCCACGACGGCGGCACCCGCTTCACCTACGAGCACACCGGCTTCACCGGCGTCGGCGGAGCCTTCATGGCCCGGTTCCTCGGGCGCGTCCGCCGCAAGATGCTCACCGTGGGCCTGCCCGCCCTGCTCGACGATCTCGATGAACGCGGCCGGCTGCGGTCCGGCGGCCTCCTCGGCCCCGGCGCGTGAGGGGTCGCCGTCCGGGTGCAGGCCACGGCGTGGGAGGGGCGCCGTGCAGGTGCGTGAGGGGCATGGCGCGGGACCGCGAGCGGTACGGCGCGGGTCTGTGTGGGCCACGGCGCGGGCGTGGGCCGCGGTGTGTGGCGGGCCGCCGGGCGGGCGTAAAGTCCGGGGCGTGACGTACGAATCCCGCCGCGCGCGCCTGGCCGCGGCGCTCTCCGAACACGACGCGGCCGCCGCTTTGGTCACCTGGCCGGTCAACGTCCGCTACCTGACCGGTTTGAGCAGTTCCAACGCCGCCGTGCTCGTCACCGCGACGGGTGAGGCCGCGCTCGCCACCGACTCGCGCTATGTGGAGACGGCCGAGGCCGTGTGCACGGGCGTCGAGGTGATCGAGGACCGCGACGTCGCGGGGGCGCTGCTCGCCCGGCGGCCGGACGCGGCGCCGGTCGCGGTCGAGGCCGACCACATGCCGGTCGGGCTATACCAGCGGCTGTCCGGCGAGCACCCCCGCCTCACGCCGGTCGGCGGCCTCGTGGAGGCTGTCAGGGCCGTGAAGGACGAGGGGGAGATCGAGGCGCTGCGCCGGGCCTGCGCGATCACCGACGAGGCATTCTCCCTGGTGGTGGAGCGCATCGCCCCCGGCGTCACCGAGCGGCAGATCGCCCGGTGGCTGGAGGCCGCCATGGTCGAGCTCGGCGCGGACAAGCCGGCCTTCGACTCCATCGTGGCGAGCGGTCCCAACGGATCGATTCCGCACCACTCGCCCTCCGATCGGCCGATCGAGCGGGGCGACCTGGTGACCATGGACTTCGGCGCCCGCTATGACGGCTACCACGCCGACATGACGCGTACGGTCGCGGTGGGCCCGCCCGCCTCCTGGCAGCGCGACCTCTACGACCTCGTACGGCAGGCCCAGCGCGCGGGCCGCCACGCCGTACGGCCGGGGGCGACGGCGCACGAGGTGGACGCCGCGGCGCGCGAGGTGATCGCGGAGGCGGGCTACGCCGATCGGTTCGGCCACGGGCTGGGCCACGGGGTGGGCCTGGAGATCCACGAGCTGCCGTTCCTGGGCCCTGCCAGGACCGGTAGACTAGAGGATCGAGTTCCGATCACCGTCGAGCCGGGGGTCTATCTCCCGGGCAGGGGCGGTGTGCGCATCGAGGACACGCTTGTGACGCGTGATGACGGGCCGGAGCTTCTCACACTGACGACCAAGGAGCTGCTCGTCCTGTAGGGCAGCCGCACCCGGGAGACGCTACGTGGCGACCACGAACGACCTGAAGAACGGACTCGTGCTCAAGCTCGACGGCGGGGAGCTGTGGACCGTTGTCGAGTTCCAGCACGTCAAGCCGGGTAAGGGCGGCGCGTTCGTCCGCACCAAGCTCAAGAACGTCCTGTCCGGCAAGGTCGTCGACAAGACCTTCAACGCCGGCGTGAAGGTCGACGTGGCGAACGTCGACAAGCGGGAGATGCAGTACTCCTACCTCGACGGCGAGGACTTCGTGTTCATGGACACCGAGACCTACGACATGGTCCACGTGCCCCGGACCGTGGTCGGCACCGCCGCCAACTACATGCTGGAGAACACGACGGCGACCGTCGCCTTCAACGAGGGCAACCCGCTGTACGTCGAGCTTCCGGCCGCCGTGGAGCTGACGATCTCGCACACCGAGCCGGGCGTGCAGGGCGACCGCTCCACCGGCGGCACCAAGCCGGCCACGCTGGAGACCGGTGCCGAGATCAAGGTTCCGCTCTTCATCACGACCGGCGAGAAGGTCAAGGTCGACACTCGCACCGGCGAGTACCTCGGTCGGGCCTGACGTGTCGGCTCGGGGGAAGGCCCGCCGCCGCGCGCTGGACATCCTCTTCGAGGCCGAGGCCCGGCAGCTCAGCCCGCTCGATGTGCTCGCCGAGCGGGTGGAACGGGCGGATCCGCCGGTCAACGAGTACACCTCCTTCCTCGTCGAGGGTGTGGTCCGGCACCTCGAGCGCATCGACGAGCTGATCTCGACGTACGCCGAGGGCTGGACCCTGGAGCGCATGCCGGCCGTCGACCGCAACGTCCTGCGCGGCGGGACGTACGAGATGCTGTGGTCGGAGGAGGTTCCGGAGGGCGTGGTCATCAGCGAGTGGGTGCACCTGGCCGCGGAGCTGTCGACCGACGAGTCGCCGCAGTTCGTCAACGGACTGCTGGCCCGCTTCAAGCAGCTCAAGCCCTCGCTCTCACTCTGAACCCGCTGCCGCTCGGGCCGACGTCCCGAGAGGCCCCGACAGGGAGGCCGCAAGTGCGTGACGCCACACGCCGCGCCGTCGTCTGGGAGGCGCTGCGCGCGCTCCTGGCCGAACGGGCGGCCGCCACCGGGCGCGACACGCTCGACATCGTGGACGCCGGAGGCGGCACGGGCGGCTTCGCCGTGCCGCTGGCCACGCTCGGGCACGCCGTGACCGTGGTCGACCCGAGCCCCGACTCGCTGGCCGCGCTCGAACGCCGCGCCGCGGAGACGGGCGTCGGCGTGAAGGGCCTGCAGGGCGACGCCGCCGACCTCGGCGACCTGCTCGAGTCCGGCAGCGCCGACCTGGTGCTGTGCCACAGCGTGCTGGAGTACGTCGAGGACCCGGCCGGCGCGCTGCGCGCGGTCGCCGGCATCCTGCGGCCGGGCGGCGTGGTGAGCGTGCTGGCCGCCAACTCGGTTGCCGCGGCCGTCCACCGCTCCCTGGCCGGCCACTTCGACGAGGCGCGCCGGGCGCTCACGGACGCGGCCGGCCGCTGGGGCGACCGGGACCCGACGCCGTGCCGCTTCTCCCGCCAGGGGCTGGGGGCGCTGCTCGAAGCGGCCGGGTTCGCCGTCGGCGAGGCGCAGGGCGTGCGGATCTTCGCGGATCTCGTCCCGGGCATGCTGGCGGAAAGCGACCCCGACGGCCTGGTCGCGCTGGAGCGGGAGGCCGCGACCCATCCCGTGCTCCGCGACATCGCCACCCAGATCCATATCATCGCGTACCGCGAATAGAAAAGATGTTCGGATAGCGTGGTGGTCGGGTAGGCTGACCCCATGTCCCGGAACCAGCTGCTGCCTCGGGATCCGTCGCCATCGCCGGACGAGCCGGCCGACGACAGCGGCTGCCCGATCCTGCACGTGGACATGGACGCCTTCTACGCCAGCGTCGAGCTGCTCGATCGCCCGGAGCTGCGGGGCACCCCGGTCATCGTCGGCGCCACCGGCGCGCGCGGGGTCGTGCTCAGCGCCACCTACGAGGCCCGCGCCTTCGGGGTCCACTCGGCGATGCCGATGACCCGGGCGCGGCGCCTGTGCCCCCAGGCGACGATCATCCCGCCCCGGCACGCCAAGTACGCCGAGGTGTCCCGCGGCGTCATGGAGATCTTCCGGTCGATCACCCCGGAGGTGGAGCCGATCGCCTCCGACGAGGCGTTCCTCGACGTCGGCGGGGCCCGCCGCAGGCTCGGCAGCCCCGCGGCCATCGCCCGGATGATCCGCGCCCAGGTCGCGGAGCGGTACGGCATCACCTGCTCGGTGGGGGTGGCGAGCACGAAGTTCGTGGCCAAGCTCGCCTCACGCCAGTGCAAGCCGGACGGCCTGCTCGTGGTCCCGGCCGACCGGGTCGTGGAGTTCCTGCACCCGCTGCCCGTCGCCGCCCTGTGGGGCGTGGGGGAGCGCACCGAGCAGGCCCTCGTACGGCTGGGCATCCGCACCGTGGGGGATCTGGCCCAGGTTCCGGTGGCGACGCTCCGGCGCGAGTTCGGCGCCGTGGGCGCGCATCTGGCGGCCCTGGCCTGGGGGCGCGACGAGCGCCGGGTGGTGCCGCACGCGCCCGACAAGAGCATCGGCAACGAGGAGACGTTCCCGCACGACGTCGACGACCCCGAGACGATCAGGCGTGAGCTGCTCCGGCTGTCGGAGCGGGTCGCCGCGCGCCTGCGGGCGGGGGGTTACGCCGGCCGCACGGTCAGCATCAAACTCCGCCGATCTGACTTCACGACCATCACCCGGTCGCGTACGCTTCGCGAAGCGACCGACGTCGCGAAGGAGATTTTCGACACATCATGCGAGCTCTACGAGGCCGCCGGGCTGGAGCGGGTGCGGCTGCGGCTGGTCGGCGTGCGCGTGGAGAACCTGATCCCGGCCGCCGCGGCGACGCGTCAGCTGGGCTTGGGGGAGCGGGAGACCGGCTGGCGCGAGGCCGAGCGGGCCATGGACCGGGCGGCCCGCCGCTTCGGCCCGGACGCGGTGAAGCCGGCGTCGCTTGTCCGGCGTCCGTTTGGTCCAATAGATCTATGACGTCACCTCCGGTTTGGACCGCGTTGGACGTTTTCTTTCGCCTACGTCTGAGGGCTCGTATTCTGGGGATAACCGACCGCGAGGTTCGGACACCCCGTGTCGTCCGTTGCCGTCTTCCCCTGAATGGGGCCGTCCTTGGGAGGCGCCGTGCCGCTGTCTGAGCACGAGCAGCGCTTGCTCGACCAGATCGAGCAGGCCCTCTACGCCGAGGACCCGAAGTGGGCGAACACCGTACGGAGCAGTGATCCGCGCAGCCACTACAAGCGCCGCCTGGTGAAGGCCTCCATAGGCTTCGCACTCGGCGTGGTCCTGCTGATGGTCGGCGTCGTCGCGGCCCAGATCTGGCTCGGTGCCGCAGGCTTCGTGGTCATGCTGGCGACCTGCCTGTGGGGCCTGTCGAGCTGGAAGCGCATGAACGGGTTCGGCGACACCCCGACGTCCCGCAACCGCGGCCGCCGTCCCCCGCGCCAGAGCTTCATGGAGCGTATGGAAGAGCGCTGGCGCCGCCGCCACGACGAGAACTGACCTCCTGATCGATCCGTGGGCCCGGCAAGCGGGCCCCCCCGGCATGCCAGCGTCACCCGGGGGTG
>JADGHC010000239.1 GCA_019689655.1 Microbispora sp. | reverse complement strand
GTGGTGCTGGTCGATACCCGGCGGCTGGCGGACAGTTTCCCGGCGGTGGACTACTTCGAGGAGGCCCGCCTGCCCTTCGTCATCGGCATCAACGGCTTCAATGGGGAGTACACCCACAGCGAGGAGGAGCTGCGCGAGGCCCTGACGCTGTCCCCTCAGATCCCGATCGTCCGTACCGACGCCCGGGACCGGGAATCGGTCAAGAGCACGCTGATCACCCTCGTCGAGCACGCGATGACCACCCACGCGGGCGCGGCCAGGTGAGGCCCGGCCGAAGGGCCGGACCGGCGATCTCGCCGCGGCGGCACGGGCGTGGAGGGCGTGCGGGCGGATAGTCTGGGGAGACTGATGGTTCATCGACCCGTCCACTCGCTTCGAGGCTGGCCAAACACGTGTTCGAGACGCTTTCCGACCGGCTGACTTCGGTCTTCTCCTCCCTTCGGTCCAAAGGCAGGCTTTCCGACGCCGACATCGACGCGACCTGCCGCGAGATCCGCATCGCGCTGCTCGAGGCGGACGTCGCGCTGCCGGTCGTGAAGGACTTCGTGGCCCGGGTCAAGGAGCGGGCCCGCGGCGCCGAGGTCTCCCAGGCGCTCAACCCCGCGCAGCAGGTCGTGAAGATCGTCAATGACGAGCTCATCGAGGTGCTGGGCGGCGAGACACGGCGGCTGCGCTACGCCAAGAACCCGCCGACCGTCATCATGCTCGCGGGTCTGCAGGGCTCCGGTAAGACGACGCTGGCGGGCAAGCTCGCCAAGTGGCTGCGCGACCAGGGGCACGCCCCCCTGCTCGTGGCCTGCGACCTGCAGCGGCCCAACGCGGTGCAGCAGCTCGCCGTCATGGCCGAGCGGGCCGGGGTGGCGATCTACGCCCCCGAGCCGGGCAACGGCGTGGGCGACCCGGTCGAGGTGGCCCGGCAGTCCGTGGAGCACGCGCGCCGCCGGCAGCACGACATCGTCATCGTCGACACCGCCGGCCGCCTGGGCATCGACCAGGAGCTGATGAAGCAGGCCGCCGACATCCGTGACGCGATCACCCCCGACGAAGTCCTGTTCGTGCTCGACGCCATGATCGGCCAGGACGCCGTCGCCACCGCCCGCGCGTTCATGGACGGCGTCGGCTTCGACGGCGTGGTGCTGACCAAGCTCGACGGCGACGCCCGCGGCGGCGCCGCCCTGTCGGTGCGGCACATCACCGGCCGTCCGATCATGTTCGCCAGCACCGGCGAGAAGCTCGAGGACTTCGACGCCTTCCACCCCGACCGCATGGCGGGCCGCATCCTCGACATGGGTGACATCCTCACCCTGATCGAGCAGGCGCAGAAGGCGTTCGACGAGCAGGAGGCCGCCAAGATGGCGGGCAAGCTCGTCGCCGGGGACGGCTTCACGCTGGAGGACTTCCTCGAGCAGATGATGATGGTCCGCCGCCTGGGGCCGATCAAGAACCTGCTCGGCATGATGCCGGGCATGGGGCAGATGCGCGAGCAGCTCAACCAGATCGACGACCGCGACCTGGACCGCATCGCGGCGATCATCCGCTCCATGACGCCCGCCGAGCGCCAGGACCCGAAGATCATCAACGGATCGCGCCGGGCGCGCATCGCCAAGGGCTCGGGCGTCACGGTCACCGAGGTGAACAACCTGGTGGTCCGCTTCTTCGAGGCGCAGAAGATGATGAAGCGGATGACCCAGGGCATGGGCATCCCCGGCTTTCCGGGTGGGCGCAAGCAGAAGGCGCAAAAGCCCAAGAAGGGCCGCCGGGTCAGCGGCGACCCGCGCAAGGCCGCGCTCGGCAAGGCCGGTGCGTCGCCGCAGAACACCCCGAAACTGCCCAAGGGCCTGCTCGGCAACCTCGGCGCGGGTCAGCTCCCCCCGGGGATGGAGCTGCCGCCCGGCTTCGACCCGTCGAAGTTCAAGCTGCCCGGCCAGAACTGACGTCCGCCGCGCCGGCGCGTCAGAGGCTCGCGCCCGGGGCCATCGGCCTGACGTCGATCCTGCCGTCGTCGCACACCGCCGCGGACAGCGGCGCCTCCAGGTGCGCCATCTCGTCCGGAGGGATGACCAGCAGCCGGGCCGCGGCCGGGCAGCGGGTCTCGTTCCCGCTGGGCACGACCGTCCAGTGCAGCCGGGCGTGCGCGCTCGCCCCGGGGCGCAGCGTCACCCGATGCGCGGCGACGCTCTCGCGGCGGACGCGCGTGCGCAGTACGTCGCCCCGGCCGTCGATGAGGATGAGCCCGGGGTAGCCGTACACCCAGCAGGTCTTCGCCGAGGTGTTGGTGAGCACGAGCGGCGCGTAGCGGTTGCCCGCCGCCGCGCCCTGCCGTCCCACCCGGGCCCGCAAATCGGTCGTACGGCACCGGGTGGGGGCGGTGCTCGTGGTGCGCCCGGCGGTGGCGTACCGGACGGACTCCGCGGCGGCGGCGACGGGCCGTGACGCGTCCGCGGCGTGCCGAGTCGTGGTGGTGTGGGCCGTCGTGTGCGGGGCCGGGGCCGCCGCGGCTGTTCCGCAGCCGGCGGCCAGCAGGGCGAGGGCCGCCGCTCCGGCCGTGAGGGTGCTGTTCGAGATTCTCATGACGCTTTTGACGGCGTGCCGGGCGGATCAGTTCGCCTGTGGTTCCCGGGCCTTGGGCATGCCCGTGCCGAATCGGGGGCGGCGGCGGAGCCGTGCTTTGCGGAGCATGGGGAATCATCTGGCAGAATGTCAGGCTGGAACATCGTGGCCAGGCGGGCGCCCTCTCACCTCCGCCGGTCGCGCCTGTCCCTCGGGCGGGCTCCCGTCGTGCCCCACTCGATGAGACTCCGCTCACCCACGCTCTAATGCAGGAGAGACCACACCCGTGGCAGTCAAGATCAAGCTCAAGCGGCTCGGGATGATCCGCAACCCGCAGTACCGCATCGTCGTCGCCGACGCCCGGAGCAAGCGGGACGGCCGTGCCATCGAGGAGATCGGCCTGTACCACCCGAAGGAGAACCCCTCGCGCATCGAGGTGAACTCCGAGCGGGCGCAGTACTGGCTGGGCGTCGGTGCGCAGCCGACCGACCCGGTGCTGAAGATCTTCAAGCTGACCGGCGACTGGCAGAAGTTCAAGGGCGAGCCCGCCCCTGCCACGCCGCTCCAGGTCGCCGAGCCCAAGCCCGACCGGCACGCGGCGTACGAGGCCGCCGCCAAGGAGGCGCTGACGGGGGACACCGGGGTCGCCGCCACCACGCCGAAGAAGGCCAAGAAGTCCGTGAAGGCCGAAGAGACCGCCGAGGCCCCGGCCGCGGAGGAGAAGCCGGAAGGCGAGGCCTGAGGTGCTCGAGGAGGCCCTCGAGCACCTCGTCAAGGGCATCGTCGAGCATCCGGACGACGTCCGGGTCCGCGCCCGGCGCATCCGCACCGGGCGTGTTCTCGAGGTCCGGGTCCATCCCGACGACCTCGGCAAGGTCATCGGCCGCGGCGGCCGTACGGCGAAGGCGTTGCGCACCGTCATCAACGCGTTGTCCAACGGCAAGTACGTGCGGATCGACCTGGTCGACCTGGAAGAGGCGCGCTGAGCCGAACGATGCGTCCGGGGGACCCCGCACCGGGGTCCCCCGGCGTGTTTCCGGCGCCGGGCGGCTTTTCCGCAAGTGGTCAAGGCGGCCGCGTCCGTCGCGGTGGAGTGGTAGCGGAGGTAGGCGACAAGTGCAGTTAGTCGTGGGCAGGATCGGCCGCCCGCACGGCGTGCGGGGCGAGGTCACGGTCGAGGTGCGCACCGACGACCCCGACCTGCGCTTCGCCCCGGGGGCGACGCTGGCCACCGACCCGGCCTCGGCCGGTCCCCTGACGGTGGAGCGGGCCCGGTGGCACAAGGGGATCCTGCTGCTGACCCTGGCCGGAGTCGAGGACAGGAACGCCGCGGAGGCGCTGCGCGGCACCTTGCTCGTCGTGGACTCCGCCGACCTGCCGCCGCTGGAGGACCCCGACGAGTTCCACGACCACGAACTGATCGGCCTGACGGTGGTTACCACCGAAGGCGAGCGGGTCGGCGAGGTCAGCGACGTCCTGCACCACGGGCAGGACCTGCTCGTCGTGGCTCGTCCGTCCCGTGACGAGGCGTACATCCCGTTCGTCAAGGCGCTCGTGCCCGAGATCGACCTCGGCAAGGGGATCCTCGTCGTCGACGCCCCGCCCGGCCTGCTCGATCTCGAAGAGGCGGAGTAGAGGCCGTCCGTGCGCGTCGACATCATTTCCATCTTTCCCGAGTACTTCGCTCCGCTCGACGTCTCCCTCATGGGCAAGGCCCGGGAGCGCGGCATCCTCGACATCCACCTCCACCAGCTCCGCGACTGGACGCACGACGTCCACAAGACCGTGGACGACACGCCGTACGGCGGGGGTCCCGGCATGGTGATGAAGCCGGAGGTGTGGGGCGAGGCCGTGGACGCGGTGATCGAGCAGGGACGCGCCTGCGGGCAGGACGCGCTGCCCCGGCTGATCGTCCCCACGCCGAGCGGCCGGCCGTTCACGCAGGCGGTGGCGCTGGAGTACGCCGAGGAGCCGTGGCTGCTGTTCGCCCCGGCGCGGTACGAGGGCATCGACTCCCGCGTCGTCGCCGAGTACGGCGAGCGCCTGCGCGCCGACGAGGTGAGCATCGGGGACTACGTCCTGGCCGGGGGAGAGGCGGCCGTCCTGGTGATGATCGAGGCGGTGGGAAGGCTGCTGCCGGGGGTGCTCGGCAACGCGCGCTCCGTCGCCGACGACTCCTTCGCCCCCGGGCCCATGGCCAACCTGCTTGAGGGCCCCGTTTACACCAAGCCGCCGGTGTGGCGGGGGCACGAGGTGCCGGAGGTCCTGTTGTCGGGCCACCACGGCAAGATCGCCCGCTGGCGGCGTGACCAGGCGCTGCGCCGTACGCTGGCCATGAGGCCGGAGCTGGTCGCCCGGCTCGACCGGGACGAGCTCGACAAACACGACCTGCGTGTCATCGAGGAGTTCGAGGAACAGCGCCGTGAGGGAACGTCCCGGCAAACGCCGTGACGGCGTCCACGGCGCGCTTCACGGCCGCCGCCGAGGCGTGCTCGCGCCCGGGGCGGACGCCCAGGGGAGCGCGGCTGCGCCGCCCGCATCCCGTACGGCGTTTCGCACGGCGTTTCGCGCGGGACCGGAAGATATGGCAGACTGAATCGCTGCTGCCCAGGTCGGGATGGACGAGTGACCCAGCCGAGACCCGGCAGCCGAGGAGACGTATAAAGCCAAGCACGCGTGTCCCCCTCGTCGCCGAGCCCGCGGGCCGGCCGGGTGGACCTCCGCGTGCCCATGTTGACGAGGAACCGCCGCCATGCACACGAAGATCCAGGAGATCGAGAAGGCTGCCCTTCGCAGCGACATACCGGACTTCCGCCCGGGTGACACGCTGGAGGTCCACGTCCGCGTGGTCGAGGGCAACCGGTCCCGTATCCAGGTGTTCAAGGGCTTCGTCCTGCGCCGCCAGGGTGGTGGCATCCGTGAGACGTTCACGGTCCGCAAGGTCAGCTACGGCGTCGGCGTCGAGCGCACCTTCCCGGTTCACAGCCCCGTGATCGAGAAGATCAACGTCGTCACGCGTGGCGACGTCCGCCGGGCCAAGCTGTACTACATGCGTGACCTGCGCGGAAAGGCCGCCCGCATCCGCGAGAAGCGCGAGGCGCTGCCGGCCGCCAAGTAAGGCTTTGGGGATCGTGGTCCGCGCCTCAGGCGCGGGCCACTTTCTTTTTGCGGGGCGATGCGGTGTCCCCGGCGCTCGTCGTCGTGGACATCATCTAGGCTCAGCACCGATGGCTAGCGAGAACCAGGGGTCGGGCACGCGCCGCCCTGCCGAGGACGGGGTGGACGTGGTCGCGGAAGACGTCAAGCAGAACGCCGAGGACGAGAAGAAGAAGGGCTCGTTCTGGCGGGAGTTGCCCGTCTTGATCGTGGTCGCGCTTGCCCTGGCCCTGCTGATCAAAACGTTCGTGGTCCAGGCGTTCTACATCCCGTCGGAGTCGATGGAGAACACGCTTCTCGTCAACGACCGGGTGCTGGTGAACAAGCTGGTCTACCACGTACGCGACATCGAGCGCGGCGACATCGTGGTGTTCTCGGGGGTGGACTCCTGGGACCCCGAGGTGAAGCTCGACGAGCCGTCCAACCCCATCGCCGCGGCGCTGCGCTGGCTCGGCACCGCGTTCGGCGTCGTGCCGGGGGAGAAGGACTACATCAAGCGGGTCATCGGCGTGCCGGGCGACAAGGTCAAGTGCTGCGACGCGCAGGGCCGGGTCACGGTGAACGGCGTGCCGCTCGACGAGAAGTCGTACCTGTATCCCGGTGACGCGCCGTCCGGGCGGGAGTTCGAGGTCACCGTCCCGCCGAACCGCCTGTGGGTGATGGGCGACCACCGCTCGGTCTCCTGGGACTCGCGGCTGCACATGGGCGACCCGGGCGGCGGCACCATCCCCGCCGACAAGGTGATCGGCCGCGCGTTCGTCATCGTCTGGCCGTTCAACCGGGCCAAGATCCTGCCGATCCCGGACACATTCGCGCAGCCGGCGCTCCAGGCGGCGCTCGGGGCGACGCCGTTCGTCGCGGGCTTCGCGGGGGCCGTGCCACTGGTGGCCCTGCGCCGGAGGTTGACGAAGCGCCGGCGGCCGGCGAAGCGATAGGACGTGACAGAGCCGGAGGAGACAGCCGTGGGAGAGGCCGACGAGAATCGCTTAGGCGCCGCCGGGCCGGTGGGGTCGGCGGACGGCGTTCCGGAGACCCCTGTGGAGCGGTCCGCGCGCACCGCGGAGGCCGTGGACGGCGACGTACCGGCCGCGGAGGGGGACAAGCCGGCCGCGGAGGGGGACAAGCCGGCCGCGGACGGGGACGAACGGGCGGCGGACGGCGATGAACCGGCCACGGCGGGGAAGAAGGGCGGGCGCGCGAAGAAGAAGGGCTCCGGCCTTTTGGAGACCTTCCTGTACGCGCTCGGCGGGGTCGTCGTCGCCCTGCTGGTTCACACCTTCCTGCTGCAGTCGTTCTACATCCCGTCCGAGTCGATGCAGAACACGCTCCTGATCGACGACTACGTGCTGGTCAACAAGCTGGCCTACAAGCTGGGGCCGGTGGAGCGCGGCGACATCGTGGTCTTCAAGGGCTGGGACGGCGAGGACACGATCAAGCGGGTAATCGGCGTCGGCGGCGACCATGTGAAGTGCTGCGACGCCAAGCACCGCATCACCGTGAACGGGACGCCGTTGAACGAGAGCGCGTACCTCTACCCGGGCGCCTCTCCCTCCGGCAGCGAGTTCGACGTCACGGTCCCCAAAGGCCGGCTGTGGCTGATGGGCGACCACCGGAACGACTCGGCGGACTCGCGTGTCCACATCGACGACGCGTACCGGGGCACGATCTCCGAGGACGACGTCATCGGGCGGGCGTTCCTGCGCTACTGGCCGCTGAACCGGATCTCGTTCCTGACCCGGCCCGAGACTTTCTCCGCCGTACGCTGATCCCACCTGCGGCTTTGCCGTCGGTGGTGGTTTCGGCCGTATCGTCGGTCCCGAATGGGGCGTAATCTGCTTGTCGTCATGACAACTGCCTATCGCCCGCGCCCGAGTGTCGTACGACGGGATGCCGGACTCTACGGCTACGAGCGGGCCCTGGCCCGGCGAGGGTTCACGCCGGTCGCCGGGGTGGACGAGGCCGGGCGCGGCGCCTGCGCGGGGCCACTGGTCGTCGCCGCGGTCGCACTGGGGCGGGAGATCGACGGGCTGAGCGATTCCAAGCTCCTGACCGAGGCGGTGCGCGAGCGTCTCTACGAGCGGATAACGGCGACCGCCCGGGCCGTGAGCGTGGTCGTGATTCCTCCCGGGGAGATCGACTCGCGTGGCCTGCACACGTGCAACATCACGGGGATGCGGCGGGCCGTGGCGGGGCTGGGGCTGGTCCCCGGCTACGTCCTCGTGGACGGCTTCCCGGTGGCCGGGCTGCCCGCGCCGTCGCTGGCCGTCTGGAAGGGCGACCAGGTCGCCGCGTGCGTGGCGGCGGCCTCGATCGTGGCGAAGGTCACGAGGGATCGGCTGATGCGCGACCTCGACGAGGCCTACCCGCAGTACGGCTTCGCCCTGCACAAGGGGTATGTGACGCCGGGCCACCGGCGGGCCCTGGCCCGGCATGGGCCGAGCCCGCACCATCGGTTCTCGTTCGTGACGGTGGCCAGGGTGACTCGTGGGAAAAGGATCCCGGCCGGGGGCCTGTGGACGGGGCAGGATGAGGACATGCGCGAGAATGAGGTCGGGGCCGGTGTCGTCTGAACGGGTCGACCTCGACAGTGGGATCCCGACGGGGAGCGGAAGAGGAGGACCGGGATGAGCGCGGAAGATCTCGAAAAGTACGAGACCGAGATGGAGCTGCAGCTCTACCGGGAGTACCGCGACGTGGTCGGCCTGTTCACCTATGTGGTCGAGACCGAGCGGCGCTTCTATCTCACCAACTCCGTCGATCTCGACGTCCGCACCGCGGAGAACGGTGATGTGTTCTTCGACGTGAAGATGCAGGACGCCTGGGTCTGGGACATGTATCGCCCGGCCCGCTTCGTGAAGAACGTACGGGTTGTGACCTTCAAGGACGTCAACATCGAGGAACTGGCCAAGCCCGACCTCGAGATGCCCAAGGAGGGCTTCTCGAGCTGATCGTGTGGTCTGTGACCATCGGGCGTGATGCGCACGCCCTGACCGCGCGGCGAGCCGGTGTGGGCGTGATCGTGCCGGTTGTGCTGGCAGTGGGAATCCTGACTGTGCGGGCCTGATAAGGCGTGCCCGGGTTGCGGGCGCGAGATGGTGTGGCCTGCACAGATCGGGCGAGGTCTGTCCACAGAGTCGGGTTCGGCCGTTCGGCGTGGGCCGTCCGCGGCGCATCGTCGTGGTGTGCATCTCGTCGCATACGTGCTCGTCCTGGCCCTGCTGACCGCGGCCGTCGCCCGGCCGGGGCCGTCTGGCGCCGCCCTGCCCGCGGCCGCCGCGGGCCCCATCACGCTCCCGGCGACCCTCGAAACGACACGGGAGCCCGGGCCTGCCGGCGGTGGAGGGGTGCGACCGGTGGAGCCGGGCCCGCCGGGCCGGGCGGGG
>JADGHC010000238.1 GCA_019689655.1 Microbispora sp. | reverse complement strand
GATTCGATCACGGCGCGCTCCGTTCGGCGGGCAGGCGGCGGCGCCTGCACGATCGGCGCCACCGCATCCACTACGTACCCCGGCATGGTGGCCGACGGCTCCGCACCCTGCGAGCGGGCGAGGCGGGGGCACCGAGCCGAGCCCGGCGGGCTCGCTGCGGGCGTGGTGCGGTCGGGGCCTCGGCCAGGCCGCCGCCGATATAGCCGCAGCGTACGGCGGTCAGCGCCGCGCGGATTTACACCCGGGCGGCCAGCCGTTCATGGGAACTGAAATAGGCGACGGGCCTTCGCCTGCGCACGGACCCGTGTGATCGCCGGACCATGCCTCGGCGTTCGGCCGGCCCATCTATGCGCAACCTGCGCCCACGGTCCCTCGCCTACGCACCCGTAAACCATCCCGGCAGACGCACAATGACCGGCGACCCCGTCTCGGTGCCCGGCCGGCCCATCTTATGCGCATGCCGCGCTCGCGGCCCCTTGCCCACGCACTCGTAGGCCGTCCCGGCGGACGCCGCGGTGACCGGCGACCCGGTCTCGGCGCTCGGCCGGCCACACCTGCGCCGCCCGCGCATTGCCTCGTCCGCGGCTTCGCCGAGGTCGTACGGCGGGCTCGGGACGACAGCCAATCGAGCCTCATCCAGGCCGGCCTCCGCCCGTTCAAAACGCTCGGCGGACGGCGGGCACGAGCGCCTTGACCGCGGCCGGGCAGGGCCGTGCCGAGTGGCCGCGAGGCCCTTCTATGGCGACTGTGACACAGCTATCAACGTGCTGCACTATTCCCGTTACACTCAGTGACAATCGGGAGTGGGAGCACCACCTGACCGCTCGCAGGGAGTCATCTCATGGACCAGCTCGTCGCCTCCATGCCGCCACCGCGGTCCTCCCTCACGAGCGCCGCCGTACAGACGCCGGAGCGGGACGACCTCGGAACCCGGCAGCGCATCACCGCGTACGCGGGCACCGCCGTCCTGGCCCGGCGCCACGGCCGAGTGGAGTTCGCCTGGCCCGGCGGCCGTAGCGAGCGTGACCGCGTGGTCCTCCCGAAGGCGCCAACCCGTATCCCTGCCCTGCTCCGCAGGGGTCCGATTCCTCCCCCGAAGGCGGGGTTCCCTCGGAGAAATGCGATGAGCCCTGCCTCGCGGCGTGATCAGGCGTGGCATGCGGCGAGGCCGGCACCACCCCCTACCCCACCGAATAGAGGGAAAGGCATGACCGCACCGCAGGTCACAGCCGCCGGATGCAGCCAGTACGACGCCGGCTGCGTGGATGATCGCCAGGAGGCACGAGCATGAGCGAACTGCAGTGGGAGCAGGTGCCCGCCGACGTGCGGGACGCCATCACCGGCACGTTCGGGCCGGTCATCAAGGCCGAACCCGTCAAGCGCGGCATCATGCCCGGCGTCGCTGCCCGCCTCTACCTGGAAGACGGCCGGACGGTGTTCTTCAAGGGCGCGCCCGGCGACAGCCCCGCCATATATCTGTACGAGCGGGAGACGTGGGCGGGCGGCGTCTTGCCGCCGTACGCTCCCGCCCCGCGCATGCTGTGGGCCGAACAGATCGCCGACTGGGTGGGCATGGTGTTCGAGTACGTCGACGATGCCGTGACCGCTGATCTGTCGCCGCGCTCGCCGCACATCCCGCGGGTGCTGTCGGCCGTGAGCCGCATGAACGCGGCGCTGACGCCGTGCCCGAGCGCCACCGCGCCGCCCGTGGTGCAGCATGTGTACGCGCTGCAGGCCAAGGCCGCGCACATGCTGACCGAGCGGGCCGGCATGCTCGGCGGCGACCTGGAGCTGTATCGGGAGGCGCTGGCCGGGTTCGACCCGGTGCACCTGGTCGGCGACACGCTGCTGCACTACGACCTGCACGCCGGCAACCTCCTGCTCACCGAGGATCGGGTGTACGTCGTCGACTGGTCGTACGCCTGCCGGGGCGCCGCCTGGGTGGAACTGGCGATGCTCGCGCCGCGCCTGATCCAGGCGGGGCACACCCCGGGGCAGGTGGAGCAGCTCTTCGCGGGAATGGGGTCGTGGGTGAAGGCTCCGGCCCTCGCGGTGACCGGGCTGGCGGCGGCATGGACGCTGTTCCGCCTCCACGAGGCGGCGTTCGGCCCGGCCGAGGTGCGAGGCGACCGCTCGTCGGCGGCGCAGGCCGGGCTGGCCTGGATCGCCTACCGCCTCGGGCGCTGACGCATGTCCGCACCGGGGCGAGCCGTACGAATCACGGACGCCGGCCGGCGGACAGGAACATGGGCACGGCGAGGAACAGCCTGCCGCGCCGCGCGCGCTCGGCCTGCTCCGCGATCCACTCGTCGGCCTGCCGCCGGGTGACCGCCCCCGCCGCGTACGCGCCTTCGGCCACGCCGGTGACCATCGGCAGCAGCGCCTCATCCGTGAAGACACCCGTACGGACCTCGGCGGTGACGTCCGTGAAGCCCGCGTCGACCAGGAGGGTGCGGTAACGGCGGGCCGCATGGGGGCTGGGGATGGTGTCCGCCCTCGCGTGCACCATGACCCGGGTGAGAGCGGGGTCGTCCGCATCGATCACGAAGGTGTCCCAGTCCTGGCCCACCAGCACGATCCGCCCGCCGGGGGCCAGCACCCGCCGCGCCTCAGCCACCGCCCGCTCCGGGTCGGCCAGGTCGTGGTAGACCTTGTCGGCCCGGTATCCGGCCAGTTCGCCGTCGCCGAACGGCAGGTCGCAGGCGTCGGCCCGGCGGAAGTCCAGGCCGGGGTGCCGGGATCGGGCTTCCTCGATCATGTGCGCGTCCACGTCCAGGCCGACGGGATCGGCGCCCAGAGCGGCCATCTCGGCGACGGCGCGTCCGGTGCCGCAGCCGACGTCGGCCACCCGGCTCCCGGCGGCGAGGGCGAGCAGCTCGTAGGAGCGGGCGCGCAACGCCGCCGGGCCCGGATGCGTGTCCACCCGGTCGAGAAGAGAGATGAGAGAGTTCGACATGGGGGACAGCGTCCGACTTAATGTCGGCATGAAGTCAACTGCGACCATCGGCATCGGCGAGGCGGCCGCCCGGTTCGGCCTCGCGACGCACGTCCTGCGACATTGGGAGTCGGTGGGGCTGCTGACGCCCGCCCGGGTCGCGGGTGACCGGCGCCGCTACGGCCCCGACGACCTGTTCCGGGTGGCGGTGATCCTGCGGGCGAAGGAGGCCGGGCTCGGCCTCGACGAGATCCGCGAGATGATCGCCACCCGCGCGGCGTCCGAGCGGCGTGAGATCCTCCGCCGCCGGCAGGCCGAGCTCCGGCGGCGCATCGAACAGGCCCGGGCGGCGTTGGAGGTGCTCGAGTGCGCGCTGGGCTGCGACCACGACGACTTCACCGGCTGCGCCCACTTCCAGCAGGCCGTACGCGACCGGATGGGCCTGCCGGGTCTCCCGGCGCCGGAAGCGAGATGACGGGCCCCGGCGGGATTGAAGATCAGGGATGGGCGCGGAGGGCGTCGAGGAGCCAGGCGAAGTCCTCGGTGTGGGACGGCTTGGGCTCGCGCCCGTTGATGATGGCCATCAGACGCCGGTAGCGATCGGCCTCGGCGAACAGGCCGGCCTCCAGGCGTTCCCGTACGGCCGCCCGGCCGGCGGCGTCCATGTCGCCGAGCAGGCGGGAGACGATCTCGGCGGCCTCTGGTGAGTCGGGGCGCACGCCGTTCTCCCGTGCCGGGCCGACCAGCCAGGCGACCTTCTTGGCGAACCAGGTGAAGGCCCCGGGCTCCTGCCCCGCGCTGCCCCGCGTGTTGTACTCCACCATGTCGCGCATGCGCCGCCGGAAGTCCGGGTCTCGTACGAGCTCGGCGAGCTCCACCCAGGCGTCCACCTGCTCCGGCGTGGGGTCGTCGGGAAGGTCGATCTCGGTGTGCCGGAACCGGCGCTTCAGCTCGGGGTCGGCGTCCAGTCCGCTGAAGACCTCGTTGACGAAGTCCTCGATGATGCGCCGCCGTTCCTCGGCGGACAGTCGTGCCAGATCGTTCAACAGTTTCATCTCCTCCATGCCTGACCGCCGCTTCGCGACGGCGCTGAGCACCGCGCGCCGGAGCCGCAGGGTGCGGATCTGCGCGTCCAGTGCGTCCACGTGGACGGCGGCGACGTCGGCGGGCGTGACCTTCCGCTCCAGCACCCGCCGTACGTCGTCGAGGCCGAGGCCGAGTTCCCGCAGCGTCTTGATGAGCTCGAGCCGGGCCACGGCGCTCGCGTCGTAGAGCCGGTAGCCCGCCTCGCTCCGCCCGGCCGGTGGCAGCACGCCGACGTCCGACCAGTACCGGATCGTGCGCACCGGCATTCCGGTGCGCCGGGAGAGCCATCCGATGGGGAACAGCCCCTCGTCGTCCATGACGCCGAGTCTGCTCTCTCCACCGGCTGGAGACTCAAGCGCCCCGACCTCGGCGAGCGCCGGGCGTCGCCGGCCGGCGCGGCGGGTAGGAGTGCCAGCAGGGGGACGGGAGGCGTATGCCCGATATCAACGCGCTGCTCGACACGATGACGAACGCGATCAACTGCCATGACGACGAGCGGGTCGTACGCTGCCTAAGCCGGAGAGCCGTGTTCGTCACGCCCGCCGGCGTGATCGAGGGCCACGAGCAGATCGGCTGGTACTTCCGGCAGCTCTTCACGGCGTTCCCCGACGCGTGCAACGACATCGGCACGCGCGCCGTCCACGACGACACCATCGTGACCGAGTGGACGTTCAGCGGCACCCACACCGGGGCGCTGCTGCTGCCGGGCGGCACGGAGCTCATCGGCACCGGCCGGCGCGTGGTCCTCCCGGCGGCGGCCGCCTACACCATGGACGACGACGGCGTGTTCGCCAGCGGGCGGATCTACTACGACCAGCTGTCGTTCTACCGCCAGACGGGCTACGACCTGCGTCTGCGGCGCACCTGCTGATCTCCCCATACTGGAACGTGGACTTCGGCCCGCCGCTGCGCGACATCGGCTGTTTCGCCGTCGTCGCCCGGCACCTCAGCTTCTCCCGCGCCGCCGCCGACCTGGGCGTCTCTCAGCCCGCCGCCAGCCAGGCCGTCGGCCGGCTCGAGCGTGCGCTCGGGGTCCGCCTGTTCGAGCGGACCAGCCGGGAGGTACGCCTGTCGCCGGCCGGCAAGGCGCTGCTGCCGTACGCCGAGGCGTTGCTGGAGTCGGCTGCCGCCTTCTCCGCCGAGGCGAAGCGGCTCGCGGCCCCGGCGGGCACCGCCGTCCGCCTCGCCTATCCCCCGGTCGCCGGCGGCCTGGCCGCCCGCATCGCCCGCCGGATGGCACGCCGCGATCCCCCGGCGGAGGTGGAGCTGCGCCCGGCGGGCCGGGCCGCCGCCGTCGCGGCGCTCGCCGAAGGTGAGGTGACCGCGGCCATCCTCGCCGCACCCTTCCCACGCGAGCTGACCACCGCCGTCCGCTTCCACGTGCCCGTCGCCCACCTGGCCGTGCCGGCCGAGGACCCGCTGGCCGAGCTGCCCCGCCTGCGGCCCGAGCGGCTGGCACGGCACCGTGTCCTGATGCCCCGCGAGCGCCCGCCCGGCGGGATGTGGGCGCGGCTCGCCGCGCTCGTCGGGCCGCACCTGCAGCACGTGGTGGCCGACGAGATCGACGACTTCGCCGCGGCGCTCGATCTGGTCGCCGCCGGAATCGGCCTGCTGCCCACTCCCCTGCCGGTCGTCACATCCGTACGCAGGGACGACGTCGCCTTCGTCCCCCTGGACGCGGGCGGCCTGCGCCTGACGTACGCGCTCGCGTGGCGGGGCGGAACCCTGCCGGCCGGGTCGGCCACCCCCGGGCTGATGGCGCTCGTGCGTACGGCCCAGGAGTGCCTGTGGACCAGGTAGCCGCGCAGGGCCCGGCGGTGATCGGCAAGAAAGTTTCACGCCGTCCGCCCGGCCCGGACGGGCCGCCTCCGCGAAGAATCGGCAGGTAATCGCAGTGCCGTCGCGCGTTTATCGACAGGGTGTCGCGATTTTCTGACAGACGATTACTTGAACGCTTGACTAGCGGTACCCCTACCAGCATTCTGGGGTCAGGCCGCGCTGCACATATTCGCCGCCGAATATATGAGCGCGGCCATCGTGACCCACGGGCGAAATCCCGGAACAGCCAGCGACGACGCTGCTCGTTTCAGGTCTTGGCCAGCGCTTCTGGGTCTTTTTCCGGCGCGTCCGCGCGGCTTCCCACCGCCGGACGTCCAATTCGCCGACAATGCGATCCGCGGAACCGGGGAAATGACGGCCGATTTACTTTGCCGTGACTACGAATAAGCGCCGGCCGGAGTTTCCCGCTTTTCCCCGCCGGTTCACCCATTCCGGCGCGTTCCCCATCGGCCGGCCGGGGCCGCGTCCGCGGCGAGGTCCCGCCGACAGGCACGACAAGAAGGTGATCGACATGACAATGGACCGGATCAGCGGGCCCGTCCTCTCGCTCTTCCGTATCGTGACCGGGCTGCTGTTCGTCTGCCACGGCGTGGCGTCGATTTTCGGCGTGCTGGGCGGCAACCGCGGAACCGGCCATGCCGTGGCCTTCGGCACGTGGCCGGGCTGGTGGGCGGCGGCCATCCAGCTGGTCTTCGGGTCGCTCGTCCTCCTCGGGCTGCTCACCCGGATCAGCGCGCTGCTGTGCTCCGGCTCGATGGCGTACGCGTACTTCTTCGTGCACGCGCCGCAGGGCCTGTTCCCGATCCAGAACGGCGGCGAGGCGGCGGCCATGTTCTGCTGGTCGTTCTTCCTCATCGCGGTGCTGGGGCCCGGCGCCTGGGCGCTGGACACGCTGATTCACCGGATGCGGCACTCCCGGGAGGCCGAGCAGTACGCGCCCGCCCCCGCACAGGCGTAAGCGACCCGCGCGCGGCACTCGCGGCCGGACGTACCCACGGGCGTCCGGCCGCGAGGCGTCCGAGCGACGCGGAGCTGAAAGTTTCACCGCACGTCGTGCCGTCGACCACGCTGACCTGGTCGTACGGGTCCGTGACCGGAGCGTGCTTGGACCGCGCGATGTCGCGTACGCACGATCCGGTCGGGAGGTCTCCAAAGAGCATCCCGCTCGTTCCGGGGCGGTTCCGCACGGCCGGGACCGGCCCGTCGTCCTTCCCTAGGGGCCCGTGATGCGACTACCACGACGACTGCTGAGCGCGAGCGCGGCGACCGCACTGGCCGGCGCCCTGCTGACCGTGACTTCGACCTCCACGCCGGTGTCGGCCGCCTCCTTCAACTACGGCGAGGCGCTGCAGAAGTCGTTCCTTTTCTACGAGGCGCAGGAGTCGGGCCACCTGCCCGCGTCCAACCGGGTGACCTGGCGGGCCGACTCGACCGTCAACGACGGCAAGTCCGCCGGGGTGGACCTGTCGGGCGGCTTCTACGACGCCGGCGACCACATGAAGTTCGGCTTCCCGATGGCGGCCATGACGACCACGCTGGCCTGGGGCGGCGTGGACTACCGGGCCTCCTATGAACGGTCGGGCCAGCTTCCCTACCTGCTGAACACGCTCCGGCAGGCGAACGACTACTTCATCGACGCCCACCCCGAGCCGAACGTCCTGTACGTCCAGGTCGGCGACGGTGGTGAGGACCACTCCTACTGGGGCGCGCCGGAGACCGTCGAGGCCAAGGGCCACAAGCGGCCCGTCTACAAGATCACCGCGTCGTGCCCGGGCACCGACGTCGCCGCCGAGACCGCCGCCGCGATGGCCGCCTCGTCGATCGTCTTCCGGCCGACCGACCCGTCGTACGCCGACACGCTGCTCACCCACGCCAAGCAGCTGTTCACCTTCGCCGACACCACCAAAGGCACCAACGGCCGCGACACGGCGTACGTGAACTGCGTCAGCGCCGCGCAGGGGTTCTACAACTCCACCGGCGAGGGCGGCCAGGTCGAGGGCGCCACGAAGATGTACTGGGACGAGCTGGCCTGGGCCTCCATCTGGCTCTACCGGGCCACCGGCACCGCGAGCTACCTCGACAAGGCCCGCGAGTTCTACCCGAAGATGGGCACCCAGGAAGACCCGGGGAGCAACGGGCAGCAGGTGCCGGTCTTCAACTACGGCTTCGGCTGGAACGACAAGGAGTACGCCGTCTACGAGCAGATGGCCGAGCTGACCGGCGAGCAGCGGTACAAGGACGACGTCCAGCGCTACCTCGACTACTGGACGGTCGGATACAAGGGCAGAAAGGGCACGATCACCCCCGGCGGCCTGGCGTACATCTTCTACTGGGCGTCGCTGCGCATGGCCGCCAACACCGCCTTCGTCGCGTTGCGGTACGCCGACTTCCTCGGCCCCGACGACCCGCTGTACGCGCGCTACCACGACTTCGGCAAGCGGCAGATCGACTACGCGCTCGGCGACAACCCGCGCCACTCCAGCTACATGATCGGCTTCGGCACCAACCCGCCGCGCAACCCGCATCACCGCGGCGCGCACGGCTCCTGGACCAACGCCGGTCCCGACGGCGAGCCCGCCGTCAGCAGGCACATCCTGTACGGCGCGCTGGTCGGCGGCCCGGACGCCAACGACGCCTACGCCGACGACCGCGGCGACTACGTGAAGAACGAGGTCGCGCTCGACTACAACTCCGGCATCACCAGCTCGCTCGCCGTCCTCTACGGCCAGTACGGCGGCTCGCCCCTGGCCACGCTGCCGCGCGAGACGCCCGACGGCCCGGAGTTCTACCTGGAGCCGACCATCACCCACACCAGCCGGGAGACGGCGGCCAAGACCTACATCATCAACAAGTCGGCCTGGCCGGCGACCGTGCTGGACAAGGCGAAGTTCCGCTACTACTTCACGCTCGACGGCTCGACCACGGCCGGCCAGGTCACCGTGAGCAGCTCCTACACCCAGTGCAAGCAGCCCACCGGGCCGCACCTGCTCGAAGGGCGCACGTACTACGCGGAGGTCGACTGCACCGGCACGCTCATCTTCCCCGGCGGCCAGTCGGAGTACCGGCGTGAGGTGCAGCTGCGCATCAGCGTGGCCGACGGCGCGACGTGGGACCCGTCCAACGACTGGTCGGCCGAGGGCGCGGACCACATGACGCTGTACGGCAACGACGGCCGCCTCATCTGGGGCACGCCGCCCGGCGCCGAGCCCTCGCCCAGCCCGTCGCCGTCGGCTTCGCCGTCGCCGTCGGTGTCGCCTTCGGTGTCGCCTTCGGTGTCGCC
>JADGHC010000237.1 GCA_019689655.1 Microbispora sp. | reverse complement strand
TCGACCCGGATGGCCTGCGTCGCCTCGTCGAATTTGGTCATGCGCGCCTCGCCGCTCTACCGAATTTTATTCTGGTCTTTACTGTAGCGTGGCGTTCCGGCGACCAGAGCGATGGGTTCGGCCCACGGCGGGCTCGCGGCGAGACGGCGGGGCATGCCCGCGGCGCGCGGTGCGCCCCCTATTGGACGGACTCGCGAGGTCGCCCGCCGGCTGTGGTGCCCGGCCCCGGCGAAGATCCCGAGGACCTCGGGCACCGGCTCCCCGTCGTACGCACGATCACCCCGGACGAGCGGGGCCTCGGCGGCGCACGACCCGGGTATGCGCCGCGCTCACCGCGCGATGCGGCGGGCCGGGCCGACAGGCCTGCGCTCCTGGCCGTCCCCGCTCCGGCCGCCCTCGCCGGAGCGGGCGGGAGCGCGGGCCTTCCTGCGCCGCCGGTCAGGCCCAGAGCTGGCCTTCGAGACGTTCCTCCGCCTCGTCGAGCGTCCCCTCGTACGCGCCGGTCGACAGGTACTTCCAGCCGCCGTCGGCCACGATGAACACGATGTCGGCCCGCTCGCCGGCCTGGACGGCCTTGCGGGCCATGCCGAGAGCCGCGTGCAGGGCGCAGCCGGTCGAGATGCCCGCGAAGATGCCTTCGGCGGCCAGCAGCTCGCGGGTCCTGCGCAGCGCGTCGGCCGAGGTCACCGAGTAGCGGGTGGTCAGCACGGACGGGTCGTACAGCTCGGGCACGAACCCCTCGTCCACGTTGCGCAGGCCGTAGACCAGCTCGCCGTACCGCGGCTCGGCGGCCACGATCTTCACGTCCGGCACGTGCTCGCGCAGGTAGCGGCCGACGCCCATGAGCGTGCCCGTCGTGCCGAGCCCGGCGACGAAGTGGGTCACGCTCGGCAGGTCCGCGAGGATCTCCGGCCCGGTCGTCTCGTAGTGGGCACGCCAGTTGGCGGGGTTGCCGTACTGGTAGAGCATCACCCAGTCGGGGTGCTCGGCCGCGAGGCCCTTGGCCACCCGCACCGCCTCGTTGGAGCCGCCCGCGGCCGGCGAGGAGATGATCTCCGCACCCCACATGCGCAGCAGCTGGCGGCGCTCCTCCGAGGTGTTCTCCGGCATGACGCAGATCAGCCGGTATCCCTTGAGCCGTGCCGACATGGCCAGCGAGATGCCGGTGTTGCCGGAGGTCGGCTCCAGGATGGTGCAGCCCGGTGTGAGCAGCCCGTCCTTCTCGGCCTGCTCGATCATCCACAGCGCCGGCCGATCCTTGACCGACCCGGTCGGGTTGCGGTCCTCCAGCTTCGCCCACAGCCGTACGTCCGGGGACGGCGAGAGCCGGGGCAGGCCCACCAGCGGGGTGTTCCCGACCGAGTCGATCAACGAGTCGAAACGCATCTAGCGCGCTCCGCCCGCGACGGCGGGGAGCACGGTCACGGTGTCGCCGTCGGCGACGGGGGTGCCGAGCCCGCCGAGGAAGCGCACGTCCTCGTCGTTGAGGTAGACGTTGACGAAGCGGCGCAGCCCCGACTCGTCCACCAGCCGGTCCTTCAGGCCGGGGTGACGCGAGTCCAGGTCGCCGATCAGCTCTTCGAGCGTCGCCCCTTGAGCGGTGACCGCCTTGGCGCCGTCGGTGTAGCTCCGGAGAATGGTGGGAATGCGGACCTCGATGGCCATCTCGGCTCAATCTCCTTGGTCAGTGGTCGTCATGATGGTGGGGCGTTCACCTGAGTGAAACATGGTCAAGCTGGAGTCGATTCCAGCGATCATCCCGCCGACGGAGCCGCACTGGGCGCTGCCGCCGGGCAATCGTGATCAGCGACAGTCGTAGACGACGACAGAAGGCGTGTGCGCGAAGAGGAACGCCTGCACAGGAGACTCCGGGCGTACCCGGCACAAAAGGACAGCCGGTGACGACACAGGACGAGCGTCATCGTTAGGCATAACTTAAGTTTAACCGTACGACTCGACGATCTTGACTTCTTCCTCGGTGACGACCCCGTCCACGATCCGATAGGACCGGAACGGCGTCTCGTCCTCGGAGGCGGTCGACACCAGCACGTAGTGGGCGTCGGGCTCGGAGGCGTAGCTGATGTCCGTACGGGAGGGGTACGCCTCCGTGGCGGTGTGGGAGTGGTAGATCACGACCGGCACCTCGTCGCGCTCGTCCATCTCCCGCCACACGCGGAACTGCTCCATCGAGTCGAAGCGGTAGAACGTCGGAGAGCGTTCGGCGTTCTCCATCGGGATGAACCGCTCGGGACGGTCGGACCCGGCCGGCCCGGCCACGACGCCGCACGCCTCGTCGGGGTGGTCGGCCCGGGCATGGGCCACGATCTTGTCGACCAGCTCGCGTGAGATCGTCAGCATGCGGGAAACCTACCAAAGCGCCCTGACAAGGCTGTCCTGCAGGTAGGTCAGCCAGTCGTAGGTCACGAACGCCGGATAGCGGGGATCGTCCTCGGACATCGAGGCGATCTCCTCGTGGACCTCCTCGGTGACCTCCAGCCGCACGCCGAGCGCCAGGCGGACATCGTTGATCGCCCGCAGCCACGCCTGCCCCTGCTCCGGCGTCAGCGTCAGCCGGCCCGGCACCGCCGTCTCCAGCAGCGTGGTCGCGTCGGCCCGCTTGCCCTCGCGCAGCGTGGCCTCCGTGTAGCGCCGGAACTCCTGCGCCGCCTCCTCGTCGTCCGCGTACGCCGAGGGGAACAGGCGCGCGAGCACGGGGTCGGCGGGCGGGGCCGCCGAGCCGATGCCGAGGGCGCGCTCGAGCGGGTCGTCGCCGGTGGTCCCCGGCTCGACCAGGCCGAGCACCTGCGACACCAGCGAGCGCAGGATCGACACCTCGCCCGCGTCGAGGTGGACCGTGACCCCGTCACGCGTCGCCCTGAACCCCGTGCTCATCACTTGTCCTGCTGGACCGTCGCCCACAGGCCGTAGGAGTGGAGGATCTGCACGTCCCGCTCCATCTCCTCCCGCGTGCCGCTGGCGACGACGGCCTTGCCCTTGTGGTGGACGTCCATCATCAGTTTCTCGGCCTTCTGCCGCGGATAGCCGAACACGGTCTGGAAGACGTACGTGACGTACGACATCAGGTTGACCGGGTCGTTCCACACGATCGTGAGCCACGGCAGATCGGGGCGCACGTCCGACGATGGACGCTCGACCTCGGCTGGTGCTGTGCTACCCACGTAACCATCCTGCACCACGACCGTCGTAGTCTTCGACACGTGCGCACGACCACGGGTACGGCCCTGCTCACCGACCACTATGAACTGACGATGCTCCAGGCCGCGCTGAAGAGCGGCGCGGCGCATCGCCGGGCCGTCTTCGAGGTGTTCGCCCGGCGGCTGCCCGGAGGGCGGCGCTACGGCGTGGTGGCCGGCACCGGGCGGTTCCTCGACGCGCTGGAGGAGTTCCGCTTCGACGAGCAGGACATCGAGTTCCTGTGCTCGGCCGGCGTCATCGACCAGCCGACCGGCGAGTTCCTCGCAGGCTACCGCTTCTCCGGCAACGTGTACGGCTACCGCGAGGGCGAGGCGTTCTTCCCCGGTTCGCCGATCATGGTGGTGGAGGGGACGTTCGCGGAAGCCGTGCTGCTGGAGACCTTGGCCCTGTCGATACTCAACCACGACTGCGCGATCGCGGCGGCGGCCTCCCGGATGGTCCAGGCGGCCGCCGGCCGGCCGCTGATCGAGATGGGCTCGCGCCGCACCCACGAGTACGCGGCGGTCGCCGCCGCCAGGGCCGCCTACCTGTGCGGCTTCGCCTCCACGTCCAACCTGATGGCCGGCCGCCTGTACGGTGTGCCGACCGCGGGCACCGCCGCCCACGCGTTCACCCTGCTGCACGACTCGGAGGAGGACGCCTTCCGGGCCCAGCTCGAATCCCTCGGGCTCGGCACCACCCTCCTCGTCGACACCTACGACGTGGAGAAAGCCGTACGCGCCGCGGTGGACCTGGCCGGGCCCGGCCTCGGCGCGGTACGCATCGACTCCGGCGACCTCGCGGTGGTGGCCGTCGAGGTGCGCCGCCTGCTCGACGAGCTGGGCGCGAACCATACGCGGATCGTCGTCACCAGCGACCTGGACGAGTTCGCGATCGCGGCGCTGGCCGCGGCGCCGGTGGACGCCTACGGCGTGGGCACCGCCCTGGCCACGGGTTCCGGCCACCCGACGGCCAGCCTCGTCTACAAGCTCGTCGCCAGGGAGGACCACACGGGCGGCCTGCAGCCGGTCGCCAAGGCGTCCGTCGGCAAGCCCAGCATCGGCGGCCGCAAGTGGGCCTACCGCAGGACCCACGACGGCACCGCCGTCGCCGAGGTGATCACCCGGGCGCCGGTGGACACCGACGACCGCCCCCTGCTGGCCGAACTCGTCCGGGACGGCAAGGTCGTCGGCCGCGAGCCCCTGGCGGCCGCCCGCGACCGCCACCGGGCGACTTTGGCCGAGTTGCCGTTGGAAGCCCACAGCCTCTCCCCCGGAGACCCCGCAGTCCCTACTATCTTCAAGTGATCGCGGGGGACCGGCGCATGAGGACGACGCCGGTCCTCCGTGATCGCCACGGTGAGGTGACCCGATGAAGACCGCGCTCATCGTCGTCGACGTGCAAAACGACTTCTGCGAGAGCGGCAGCCTGCCGGTCGGCGGCGGCGCCGAGGTGGCCGCCGCGATCAGCCGGCACCTCCGCGACCACGCCTACGACCACGTGGTCGCCACCCGGGACTACCACGTCGATCCCGGGGCCCACTTCGCCGCCGAGCCCGACTACGTCGACTCCTGGCCGCCCCACTGCGTGGCGGGCACTTCCGGCGCCGGCTTCCATCCGGCCTTCGACACCTCCAAGGTCGAGGAGGTCTTCAGCAAGGGCGCGCGGCAGGCGGCCTACAGCGGGTTCGAGGGCACCACCGCGGACGGTGTCGGCCTGGCCGCGTGGCTGCGGGAGCGTGGCGTGGAGGCGGTCGACGTCGTCGGCATCGCCACCGATCACTGCGTCCGGGCCACCGCCCTCGACGCGGCGGCGAACGGCTTCGCCGTACGGGTCCTGCTGGACCTCACCGCCGGCGTGGCCAGGGAGACGACCGAGACGGCGCTCGCCCGCCTCGCCGAGGCCGGCGTGGAGCTCGTCGGGGAACCGGTCCTGCGCGCCTGACGGGGAGCCATCGGGCCGGTCTGAGACTCGGTGTCCGTCGGCGGGGTGCCGGCGGGGCCGGACGGGCTGGCGGACACGCCTGCGCGCAACGGGAAGTCAACGCCTTCACCACGTAGTGTCATGGGTGTATCACTCAGAGCGACGACCCTTCGTGGATTGGCGGCTCCGATGTTCGCGTTCTTGCTCGGCCTCAGCTGGCTCATCCTGACCCCGGTCTGCGTCTGGCTGCTCTTCGGCCGCGGCCATCGGGGATCGCTCCGCGTCACGGGCGCGCTGACGCTCGTGGCCCTGCAGGCGATCACGATGGTCGTGGGCTTCACGCAGGAGTCCGCCCGGACCCCCGCCCAGACGGTCGCCGTACGCGACCCGCGCACCGGCCTGCCGGGTGTGCCGGCCGCGCGGCCTCCCCGGGCGGCCGGGACACCGACGCCGGCGCCATCGCCGGGCGGCTCTCCCGCCTGCGATCCCCGCATCCCCGACCCCGAGGCCGTACGGCTGTCGTTCCGCGGCAGGGCCCTGCACGGCCTTACGGTCTACTGGCCCGCGTCTCCCGCGCAGTGCGACACCGCGACGGTCGCCGTCCGCCAGGCCGGGCGCCGGCTGCGCATCTGGGTGCAGGAGGGCGCCGGGGCGGCGCGCCAGCCCGAGGGAGCGCACAGCGTCCCCGTACGCGTGGAGCAGGGCATGGCCTCCCTCAGCCTCCGGCTCAGCTCGGTCACCCGGCGCCACCGGCGATACGTGGCGATCAACGGCCACACCGGAGACAAGATCCCGTTGCGCTCCCCCGCCTCCTAGAGAACGGCGACGAGGTTGAGGAAATACCTACGACGAATCCACGAAAAACCAGGGCACGAGGCACAGAGCACGCATAACTCGGTGGATCTCCGTGACACCGATAACGAGAATTCCTAACCACGGGACGACGCCTCGCGAAAATCGGCGTCGATTACTCGCTTTCCCCCGGCCTCCGAGCTGGTAGCAATTACCTCCGCGCACCCGAAGCGCATCCGCTTTCCCCCCAGCGAGCCTCGGCTACGCTGCGAGCAGCATCGGAGGACATTCATGTTGACGCTCGAGGAACGCGTCGCACTCCTGGAGCAAGAAGTAATGGATCTCAGCAGGAGCAGCCGTCTGGATGCGTCGATCCGCGCTTACGACGCGCAGCAGATGATCTGGGTCAAAGTCGACGCGATAAGCGAGCGGCTCACCCGGGTCGAGCAGATCGGCGAACAGACGCAAACGGACATCGGCATCCTCAAGAGCCAGATGGCCGCCGCCAACCGCCGGTTCGACCGCGTGGATCACGAGATCGCACGCTTGGACGGCCGCATCGACGAGCTCAGCAATCGGGTCGACACTCTCACCGGACGGGTCGACACTCTCACCGGACAGGTTGACACGCTGACCGGAGAGGTTGAGGCACTCGGCGGAAAGCTCGAGACGCTGACCGGGCGGATCGAGGGCCTCACCACGCGCACGGACACGCTCACCAACCGGGTCGACACCCTCACCGGACAGGTGAACATGCTCACCGGCCGCGTCGACGACCTCACCGGACAGGTTGGGACCCTGACCAACCGCGTCGATGGCCTCACCACCCGGGTAGACACGATGTGCGGCCAGCTGACCACGGTGATAGAACACGTCGGCGACATCGCCTGCCACCTCGACAGGATGACAGACCTGAACAAGACGATGTTCACGTCCATCGTGACCCGGCTGGAAGACGTGTACGGCCATGTCCGGCTAAGCAATCGCGTCAACCATTCGGGCCCTCGGCCCGTGGAGAACGCCGAGAACGGGCAGGCGGAGGCATCCGCCTGATCGGCACCTTGCCCGAATCGGAGCCCGGCGAATGCCTGGATAGCAGCCCCGCGACGCGAGAAGTGCTCCCGTAGGTCCTCCCGGACCACCCGAGTAGCCGCGGCGAAGACACGCGTGGCTCGCCCCCGCGAGGGACCGGCGAGCCGCGGTCCGCCACCAACTGTGAGCAGTCGTACTGCCTGGACACCCGGGCAGCTCCTCGGCGTACCTCGCGAACCACTCGGAACGCCGTACGGCGCGGATGAAACGCCGGCGAGGTCACTTGCGCTGGGTGGCCCACTTGCGGATCATCGCGATGCGCTCGCGGACCTGTTCGGCCGTCGCCTGGGCGATGGCGGGGCCGCCGCAGGCCCGGCGCAGCTCGGCGTGGATGACGCCGTGCGGCTGGCCGGTGCGGTGGTTCCACGCGCCGACCAGGCCGTTCAGCTCCCTGCGAAGCTCGGCGAGCTGCTCGTGCGGCGCGAGGGCCGGGGCGCGTTCCTCGTTCTTTTTTCTGTTCCTGCGCTGGGCCGCCTGCTGCTCGGCCTGGCGCTTACGCAGCAGCGAGGCCACCTGGTCGGGCTCCAGCAGGCCGGGGAGGCCGATGAAGTTCTCCTCCTCGGGTGAGCCGGGGGCGGCGGCGGTGCCGAACTCGCCGCCGTCGAACAGCACCCGGTCGAAGGTCGCGGACGCCTCCAGCGTCTGGAAGGGCAGCTCGTCGCCGAGCGCGTCGGGCTGCTTCTTTTCCTGCCGGGCCTGCTCGAGCAGCACGTCGTCGAGGCCGTCGTCGTCGCGGCGGCGGCCCAGCACGTGGTCGCGCTCGGCCTCCATCTCGCCCGCGAGGCCCAAGAGGACGGGCACGGAGGGCAGGAACACCGACGCGGTCTCCCCTCGCTTGCGGGCACGGACGAACCGTCCGACGGCCTGGGCGAAGAACAGGGGGGTCGAGGTGCTCGTGGCGTAGACCCCGACGCACAGCCGGGGGATGTCCACGCCCTCGGAGACCATGCGGACCGCGACCAGCCAGCGCCGGTCGGAGGCGGCGAAGTCTTTGATCTTCTTGGACGCGCCCGGGTCGTCGGAGAGCACGACCTCGGCGGCCTCCCCGGTGATCGTGCGGATGTGCCGCGCGTAGGCGCGGGCCGACTCGTGGTCGGAGGCGATGACCAGCCCGCCCGCGTCCGGAACGCCGCGCCGCACCTCCGTGAGGCGCCGGTCGGCGGCGTGCAGGACCTGGCGGATCCAGTCGCCCTTCGGGTCGAGGGCGGCGCGCCACGCCTGCGAGAGCTGGTCCTTCGTCAGCGGCGTGCCGAGGGTGGCGGCGATCTCGTCGCCCGCCCGCGTCCGCCACTTCATCTCCCCCGAGTACGCCAGGAAGATGACCGGCCGCACGACGCCGTCGGCGAGGGCCGGGCCGTAGCCGTAGGAGTAGTCGGAGACGCTCCGCATCCCGCCCTCGCCGTCCTCGACGTAGGTGACGAACGGGATCGGGTTGTCGTCGGAGCGGAACGGAGTGCCGGTCAACGCCAGCCGCCGGGTCGCGGGCTCGAACGCCTCGCGGACGCCGTCGCCCCATGACTTCGCGTCGCCCGCGTGGTGGATCTCATCGAAGATCACCAGCGTCTTGCGCGCCTCGGTGCGGGCCCGGTGCAGCGCCGGATGCATCGCGACCTGCGCGTAGGTGACGGCGACCCCGATGTAGTCCCGTGAGGTGGTGCCCTGGCTGTTTTTGAACTCCGGGTCGACGCTGATGCCGACCCTGGAGGCGGCGTCGGCCCACTGCCGCTTGAGGTGCTCGGTGGGGGTGACGATCGTCACGGCGCGCACGACCCCGCGGCTGAGCAGCTCGCTGGCGATCCGCAGCGCGTACGTCGTCTTGCCGGCGCCGGGGGTGGCGACGGTCAGGAAGTCTCTCGGCTCACGCCGGAAGTAGAGGTCGAAGGCCTCCTGCTGCCACGCGCGCAGCTTCGGGGCGGTGCCCCACGCGGCTCTGTCGGGGTAGGACGGGGAGAGATGGGACGCGGCCGAAACGCTCAACGACGCCTCCCCGAACTCGTCAGAACACTGGTGTCTCTATCGGTTCGCTCCCTCACAGTGGATTCAGAGTAGCCCGCCGGACCGACAAGACGCGCCGGGCACACGCAGCACGGCCGGAATTCCCGTGGTGTGGCTTCGCGCACATCAAAGCGGGCGGACAGCCCCGGAGCCATCGGCC
>JADGHC010000236.1 GCA_019689655.1 Microbispora sp. | reverse complement strand
CCCCCGGTGGATCACCACGGGCGAGATCCACCCCGCCGCCCGGCTCACCTTGGCCCGTACGGCCTTCGGCAGGAGCGGCTCCAGGTCACGCGGGGCTCCCAGGATGAACTGGTCGAAGCCGGGCAGCAGATGCACGCCCTCGGACGGCGGGCAGGTCAGCAGGTCGTCGAGCAACTCCGCGGGCAGCACGGCGGGCATGCCCTCCACATCGACCCGTGCCAGCTCGGGCTCCAGCTCCCCGAACCAGCCGCGCAGCACGGCCTTCGGCGTCGCGCCGCGAAACAGCCACGCGTCGAACATCGAGGCAGTGGCCGGGCCATGAGCGCCGAGGAACGCGCGCAGCACCCGCACTCCCCCTTCCTCCGGCGACATGCCCTCTCCCGCGCCGCCCGGCAGCCAGCCGGCCGGGGTGGTGAAGGTGACCCTGCCGTCGCGCGGCGGGCCGTAGCACAGCTCGCCCAGGAAGCTGAGCGGCTTGAGCAGCGCCCCCCAGCCGGACGTGAGGGCCTCTCTCAGGTGGGCCTCCCCGGTCTCCTCGATGACCGCCTCGACCAGTTCCCCGCGGGTCAGCACCCGGCCGGACAACACGCGGGGAACGGCGTCGACGACGGCCTCGATCTCCCGCGCGGACACCCCGTGACCACGCTGCCAGGAGGCCCTCTCCCAGAACCGGAGCGCCCCGAGGGCCGCGCGGTAGGCGGGGAAATCGGCGGCCGGGAGGAGGTGGAGCGTGCCGCGCATCAGCCAGGTCTTCACCAGCGTGCGGTCACGCCACAGGGCGTCGTCGATCTCTCCCGGACGCGGGCTCGCCTGCCGTACGGCCACGGCCAGCGCCGCCGACGAGGCGACCTGCGCCTGCACGCCGCACAGACGGCGCGCGATCGCCACCGCGTCGCTCCCACCCGCGGGCTCGACGAACTGCCGTCTCAGTCTCCAGGCGAGCACCTGCGCCCACGTCGTCTCGGCAACCACGCCACCCTTCTACACGCCGGGTACGACAATCCCCCGCGCAGGCCCGACTCATGCGGAAATGGAGCGGTATAACGATCATCGGGCCGCGTGATCTTTAAGATGCACCGTATGTCCACAGAGGGCGGCACACGACGCGACCTCACCTCCCCCACCCATGCCCGCCGCCCGCTGGTGACCGCGCTCAGTTTCGTGTGGGCCGTCGTCCCGGCCGCCTCGCTCGGCCTCCTCACCTGGCTCGCCTTCGGCTTCGCGGGCTACCGGACGAAGAGCCGGGCGATGGTCCTCGCCGCCGGCGGCTATCTGGCCCTCCTCGTGATCATCGCCGCGACCGCGGGAATACGCGACCTCCCTCAGGACGACTGGCGCAACCAGCTCGCGATGTGGATCTGGATCATGGTGCCCTGGTCGGGCGGCACGGTGCACGCCTTCGTCGTACGGACGCGGGTCTTCGCCCTCCATCCCCTGCCCGGCCGGTCCGGCGACGCGCCGGATGGACAGGTGACGGCCGGGCCCCGGGGCATCGCGGTTCCGCTGAGCTACCTGTGGGCACTGATTCCGCTGCTCACGCTCGGTTTCGCCACCTTCCTGGCGGTGGGTTCGGCGGCGGTCCGCCTGCGCAGCCGCAAGCACGCGTGGGCGACGGGCGGTTACTTGGCCCTGTTCGTCGTCTTCCTCGCCACCGACACCACGCAGGGTCTGCCGACGACCGGCTGGAGCGTGGATGTGTGGTTCTGGTCCTGGGTGCTCATCTCGTGGTGGGGCGGCACGTTCCACGCCTTCGTCCTGCGGCGGGCGGTGTTCACCCGGCGTTCCGCTCCCGCCCGCGGCCCGGTCCGCGTTCACGCGTACGTCCCCCCGGCGCCGCCGGCCGCGACCACCCACTTCATCGGGCCGTACCGGCTGGTGGAACGGCTCGGCGGCGGCGCGCAGGGAGTCGTCCACCTCGGCCTCACCCCCTCGGGCGAGAGGGTCGCCGTCAAGGTGCTGCACAATCCCGTGGGCACCGCGCGGGAGCACGAGAGCTTCCTGCGCGAGGTCGCGGCCGCCAGGCGCGTCCCGCCGTTCGCCACCGCACCCGTCATCGACGCCGGTGTCGCCGGCGACGCCGCCTACATCGTCAGCGAATACGTCCCCGGCCCGTCCCTGGAGACGTACGTCCGCCGGGAGCGGCCCCTCGACGGCAACGCCCTGATCCGCCTGGCGATCTGGACGGCAGCCGCGCTGAGAGGCATCCACGCCACCGGCATCGTCCACAGGGATTTCAAACCCGGAAACATCCTGCTCGCCCCCGACGGGCCGCGGGTGATCGACTTCGGGGTGGCCACCGCACTCGACCGCCTGACGGTGACGGCCGGAGGCGCCAAGGGGACGCCTCCGTACATGTCCCCCGAGCAGGTGTCCGGCCGGCGTGTCGGTCCGCCCTCGGACGTGTTCAGCTGGGCCTCCACCATGTATTTCGCCGCGACCGGGCGTCTCGCCTTCGACGGCCCGTCCGTCTACGCGATCTCTCAGCGGATCCTCGCCCACACCCCGGATCTGTCGGTCCTGCCGGAGCCGCTCCGGCCCGCGGTGGCCGCCTGTTTCAGTAAGGATCCCGAAGCGCGCCCGACCGCCGCCCAGCTCCTGCTCACGATCAGCGGATAGGACCCGGCCGCGTCCGTACGCCGTAATCGTCCGCCCGGTCGTGCGCACCATGAGGACGCCGCTAACGTGAGCGGTAGCGATCCGGTGTTTCCGCCGTGGCGAGCCGCCTCGGATGAAAGTTGCAGGGTCCGGCGGACTTTGCGCCCAGTGAACTGACCACCCGATGATCCGGGAGATTCAAAAATTCGAGTCCCGGGGGCGACCGGCGGCGGATACGCCTTGATCCGCAGACCGGAAAGTCGGGACAATTTCCTCGATATTTACTTCAGACCGCATCCATCCCTTTCACCGTCACGCGTACGGCGACGCGTGGCATACCGCCGCTCCCTACCACCGCGACCCACGAGCGAGCGGAGGACGCGGCGACCGCAGGGTCGGCCAACCCGACCACCCGCCCGACAGAAAGGATCGTGATGAGTCACTCAGCGCAACGCCTGGGCGTGGTCGCCGAATCGGCGCCGGGCGAGACACGCGTGGCGGCCACCCCGGCCACCGTTCCGCAGCTCGTCTCGCTCGGCTACGAGGTGATCGTCGAATCCGGCGCCGGCAGGCGGTCGGGCTACACGGACGAGGAGTACGGCAGGGCCGGGGCGCGGATCGCCGGCCACGACGAGACGTGGGCCGCCGACATCGTGCTGAAGGTGAACGCGCCGACGGCGGACGAGATCGCGGCGCTGCGCGACGGCGCCACGCTCGTCTCCCTGATCGGCCCGGCGGCCAATCCCGCGCTGGTGGACGAGCTCGCCCGGCGGCCGATCACCGTGCTCGCGATGGACGCCGTCCCGCGCGTCTCCCGCGCGCAGGCGCTCGACGTGCTGAGCTCGATGGCGAACATCGCCGGATACCGCGCCGTCATCGAGGCGGCGCACGCGTTCGGGCGGCTCTTCACCGGCCAGGTGACCGCGGCGGGGAAGGTCCCTCCCGCCAAGGTCCTGGTGGCGGGCGCGGGCGTGGCCGGGCTGGCTGCCATCGCCACGGCGACCAGCTTGGGCGCGATCGTACGGGCCACCGACCCCCGTCCCGAGGTCGCCGAGCAGGTGCGCTCGCTGGGCGCGGAGTACCTCGACGTGGGCGTCGCCCAGGAGTCGGGCGCCGACGGGTATGCCCGGGAGACCACGCAGGACTACGACCGCCGCGCCGCCGAGATGTACGCCGAGCAGGCCGCCGAGGTGGACATCGTCATCACCACCGCCCTGATCCCCGGGCGGCCCGCCCCCCGGCTGCTCACGGCCGAGCACGTGGCGCTGATGCGGCCGGGCAGCGTCATCGTCGACATGGCCGCCGCTCAGGGCGGGAACGTCGAAGGCACCGTCCCCGGCGAGGCGGTCGTCACCGGCAACGGAGTGACCATCATCGGCTACACCGACCTCGCCGGGCGGCTGCCGGCCCAGGCCTCGCAGCTCTTCGGCACCAACGTCGCCAACCTGATGAAGCTGCTCACTCCCGGCAAGGACGGCCGGCTCGTCCTGGACTTCGACGACATGGTGCAGCGGGCGATGACCGTGGTCCGCGACGGCGAGAAGACCTGGCCGCCACCGCCCGTGCCGGTGAGCGCCACGCCCGCCGCCACGCCGGCCGCCCGGCCCGCCGCCGCGCCCGCACCGGCGCGGGCGGCGGACCCGTCGCCCGCCGGGAGACCGCAGTCCCCGCCCGGACGGCGACGCCATCTGATCACCGCCGCCGCCGCGGCCGCGCTGTTCCTCCTGACCGCCTTCTCGCCGAACGCGCTGATCGAGCACGTCACCGTCTTCGTCCTGTCGATCGTGATCGGTTACTACGTCATCGGCAACGTCCACCACGCGCTGCACACCCCGCTGATGTCGATCACCAACGCCATCTCCGGGATCATCGTGGTCGGCGCGCTCCTCCAGATCGGGCGGGGCGACGCGGTCGTCGCCGTCTTGTCGTTCGCCGCAATCCTCCTGGCGAGCATCAACATCGTCGGCGGCTTCGCCGTGACCCGGCGCATGCTCGGCATGTTCACGAGGAGCTGACCGTGAACCTCGCCACCGCCGCACAGGCCGCCTACATCGTCGCCGCGCTGCTGTTCATCCTCAGCCTCGCCGGTCTGTCCAAGCACGAGACCGCGCGCTCCGGCGTCGCGCTGGGGATCTCCGGCATGACCATCGCGCTCGCCGCGACGTTCGTGCTCGCCGCGGACGGCGGCGACAACCTCGCGACGGCCCTGCTCCTGGTCGCGATGGCGATCGGCGCCGCCATCGGGCTCTGGCGGGCCCGGATCGTCGAGATGACCGCCATGCCGGAGCTGATCGCCATCCTGCACAGCTTCGTCGGGCTCGCCGCCGTCCTGGTCGGCTGGAACGGGTTCCTCGAAGTCGAGTACGGCGGCGGCAGCCGGGCGGAGCTGCCCGGCTCGCTGCTGGGCATCCACCACGCCGAGGTGTCCGTCGGCGTGTTCATCGGGGCGCTCACCTTCACCGGGTCGGTCGTCGCGTTCCTCAAGCTGTCGGGCCGGATCGACGCCAAGCCGATGATGCTGCCGGGCAAGAACCAGCTGAACCTGGGCGCGCTCGCGGCGTTCGCGGTCCTGACCGTGCTCTTCGTGATCTCCCCGAACCTCGGGCTGCTCGTCGCGCTGACGGTCGTGGCGCTGCTGCTCGGCTGGCACCTGGTCGCCTCCATCGGCGGCGGGGACATGCCCGTCGTCGTCTCGATGCTGAACAGCTACTCGGGATGGGCGGCCGCCGCGTCCGGGTTCCTGCTCGACAACAACCTGCTGATCGTCACCGGCGCCCTCGTCGGCTCGTCCGGTGCCTACCTGTCGTACGTGATGTGCCAGGCGATGAACCGCTCGTTCATCTCCGTGATCGCCGGCGGTTTCGGCATCGAGGCCGGCCCCTCCGGCGACCGGGACTACGGCGAGCACCGGGAGATCACCGCCGAGGAGACCGCCGACCTGCTCAGGGAGGCCAAGTCGGTGGTCATCACCCCCGGGTACGGCATGGCGGTCGCGCAGGCGCAGTATCCGGTCGCAGAGCTCACCCGCAAACTGCGCGAACGCGGCGTCGAGGTGCGTTTCGGCATCCACCCCGTCGCCGGCCGCCTGCCCGGCCACATGAACGTCCTGCTCGCCGAGGCCAAGGTGCCATACGACATCGTCCTGGAGATGGACGAGATCAACGACGATTTCGCCACCACGTCGGTCGTCCTCGTCATCGGCGCCAACGACACCGTCAATCCGGCGGCGATCGACGACCCCGGCAGCCCCATCGCCGGGATGCCCGTCCTGCGCGTATGGGAGGCGGAAAACGTCATCGTCTTCAAACGATCGATGGCCACGGGATACGCCGGAGTGCAAAACCCCCTGTTCTTCCGGCCCAACAGCAAGATGCTCTTCGGCGACGCCAGGCAGCGCGTCGAAGAGATCGTCGCCGCGCTCTGACCCGCGACCGTCTGGCCTGCGACCGTTCTGACCACGGACCGCCTGCCGGCGGAGGACGATCCGGGCCGGGAGGGCGACGCCTCCCGGCCTCGGTCACCCATGCTCGATCTTCGTCAGCCCGAAGCCGAGCCGGCTGTAGAGCTCCAACGCGACGCGCCCGCAGTTGTACAAGAGCTGTTGCACAATAAATCTTGTACGCCTAGGGTGAGCGGGTGAGTGATCGCCCAACGCGTGACGTACGCGACTCGAAGGTGCTGGCCGCGATGTCCCACCCGCTGCGCCGGCGGCTGCTCGACATCCTGCGGGTGGACGGGCCATCGACGGCGTCGGTGCTGGCCGACAGGACCGGGCAGGCCGTCGGCAACATCAGCCACCACCTCAAGGTCCTCGCCGCGAGCGAACTCGTCGAGGAGGTGCCCGAGCTCGCACGTGACCGGCGGGAACGCTGGTGGCGCAGGTCGCCGGACGTCCTCAGCTGGTCGGCGTCGGACTTCCCCGACGATCCCGTGGCCGCGGCGGCCGAATCGCTCGTCCTCGAGCGGCAGGCCGCGCTCGCCCGGCAGTGGTTCGCCGACCGCGACGGCTACCCGGAGGCGTGGCGGCGAGCGGCGTTCACCACCGACCACTGGGCGAGGCTGTCGGTCGCCGAGCTCGCCGAGCTGGAGCAGAAGATCACCGCCCTGTTCGCCTCGCTGGCCGACCGGGAGGTCCCAGACGACGGGGAGGAACGCAAGCTGGTCTTCCTCACCGCCCGCGCCGTACCGGGCCGGCCGTGACCACGACGCCGCCCGTGGCCGCGACGCCGGCCGTACGCGGCGGCCTGCTGGGCATGCGCGACTTCCGGCTGCTCTGGATCGGCGAGACGACGAGCACGCTCGGCGGTTCCGTCGGCGGCGTGGCGCTTCCGCTGGTCGCCGTGGTGACCCTGCACGCGAGCCCCCTGGCGGTCGGGCTGCTGACCGCGGCCGCCTGGCTGCCGTGGCTGCTGGTCGGGCTGCCCGCGGGCGCATGGGTCGACCGGATGCCGAAACGGCCGGTGATGCTGGTGTGCAACACCGTATCGATGGCGGTGTTCGCGAGCGTGCCGATCGCGGCCTGGCTCGGCGCGCTGACCACGACACACCTGCTCGTGGCGGCGACGGCGGCCGGCGCGGCGAAGGTGTTCTTCACCCTCGCCTACCGGGCCTACCTGCCCGTCCTGGTCGAGCGTGACCGGCTGCTGGAGGCGAACGCCAGGCTCCAGGGCAGCGAGTCGGCCGCGCAGATCGCCGGTCCCGGGCTGGCGGGGCTGCTCGCGCAGTGGTTCGGCGCGGTCAGCGGCGTGCTGGCCGACGCGGTCAGCTTCGCGATCGCCGTCCTGTGCCTGCGTTCGGTGCGCACGCGCGAAGCCCCCCGGGAGACCGGCGCGAAACGGCAGCTGCGCGCGGAGATCGGTGACGGGCTGCGGTTCGTCGTGCACGACCCCTACCTGCGTACGCTCACCGCCTTCAGCGCGATGTCCAACATCGCGCTGATGGGCTACGCGTCGATCCAGGTCGCGTTCCTCACCCGGGATCTCGGCGCGGAGGCGGGACAGGTGGGCGTCGTGCTGGCGGTGGCGGGTTCGGGCGGCCTGTTCGGCGCCGCGCTGTCCGGCCGGGTGGCCACGCGGTTCGGACCGGCGCGGGGGTTCCTGCTGTGCGAGGCGCTCGCCGCACCGATGGCTCTGCTCGGGCCGATCGGCACCGGCGGCGCGGGACTGGCGCTCTTCGCCGCCGCGGGCTTCGGCACCGGCCTGGGCGTGGTGGCCTCGAACATCCTGACGAGCACCTTCCGCCAGCGCTACTGCCCGGCCGGCATGTTCGGGCGGATCACCGCGAGCACCTCGGCCCTGAACTACGGCGCGATCCCCCTCGGCGGGCTGCTCGGCGGCCTGCTCGGCGAGGCGATCGGTGTGCGCGAGACCATGATCCTGATGGCCGTCGTCCAGCTCCTTTCGGTCGCGATCCTGGTGCTCAGCCCGTTCCGTCCGCTGCGCGACTTCCCCGCCCCGCGCATCTCGCGCACGTAGAAATCGGGCTCGATCGCGCAGCGCTCGATGAGCTTGCCGACCAACCGCGGGTCCGGGGCCGTGCCGACCGCCAGCACCGCCTTCAGCCGCACCGACGAGTCGCCGTCCTCAAAGCGCGTGCAGAACGCGCAACGTGTTCGTGTCGCCTTCCGGCGTGGTCATCGCGACCACCTCCTCGGCCACAGTGAAGAGCTTGTCACTGTGCCAAGGACAAGCGGAGCCCGCCCGAGGCCGTACCGTCAACCGGGGCAGCGGGTGTCGGCGCGGGACTCGCCCGCGTCGGGGTTGCCGAGGGACGCCGCCGTGCTCCAGTCGGCGCAGGCGGCGCCGGTGTCGCCCAGCTTGGATTCGGCCACCCCACGCTGGTAATAGGCGTCGGCGTATCCGGGCAGCAATCCGATCGCCGTGTTCAGATCGGATATCGCCCCGCGTGGGTTGCCCAGCGCGATCCCGGCGACCCCCCGGGAATAGTAGGCCTCCACAAGCTGCGGGTCGTAGGCGATGGCCGTGGAAAGGTCCGCGTACGCGCCGGAGTAATCGCGCAACGCGATTTTGGTTTTGCCGCGCTCGCTGTAGGCGGCCGCGAAGGACGGCAGCCGCGACACCTCGTAATCGAACTCGCCGAGCGCCCCGGTGTAGTCGCGGTCGTGATACCTGATCATGCCGAGATAGTGGTGTGCCAGGACGAAGTCCGGGTCGATTTTGATAGTGCGCTCGAAATCCGATCGGGCACCGCCGTAGTCGCCGTCCCGGAACCTGGCGATGCCCCGGCTGTTGTACGTGAACGCGACGCCGGGCTCTTTGGCGATGGCGTCGCTCATGACGGTTTCCGTGTTCCGCCAGACCGTGTTCCTGATGATGGTCAGCGTGGCGAAGAGGATCACGAACACCGCCGTCGCCCCGATCGCCCCGGCACGCACCCGGCGATCGCGGTGCCGCAGCGCCACGTCGCAAAAATGCCCGGCGATGAGGAAAAGGCCGAGATACGGCAGGTACACATATCTGTTCGCGTGGTAGCCGTCCATGAGGAGCACGGCCTGCGTCGGCGCGATCGTGACCGCGAAGAACCCGAGCCCGAAGACGACGATTCTCCGAGCCGGCCGCACCAGCA
>JADGHC010000235.1 GCA_019689655.1 Microbispora sp. | reverse complement strand
CCCGGCCCGGGGCCGCCCCCGCCGGCCCCGGGGGGGGGCGGGGGGGGGGGGGCTCCCCCCGCCCCGCCCCGTCCGATCACGTGTGGCGGTACGGCATGCGCTCCGGCAGGCCCCTCCGCTGGCCGTCTCATCCCCCGCGTGAGACAATTTCAGCGGGTGATGAATTATGGAGACGACATGCGTGATCGCGGGTGGCGGGCCCGCGGGCGCCATGCTCGCGCTGCTGCTGGCCCGCGCGGGCGTCGACGTCACGTTGCTGGAGAAGCACGCCGACTTCCTCCGCGACTTCCGCGGTGACACCATCCATCCGTCGACTCTCCAGGTGCTCGACGAGATCGGCCTGGCGGAGGCGTTCCACCGGCTGCCGCATCGCAAGGCGTACGGCCTGTCGGTGTGGACCGACGACGGGGATGTGCCGGTCGCCGACTTCCGGCGCCTGCCGGGCAAGTACCGATACATCGCCTTCGTCCCGCAGTGGGACTTCCTCGACCTCCTCACCGGCGAGGCGCGCAAGTATCCCAACTTCCGTCTCCTGATGAACGCCAAGGTCGTCGACCTCGTACGGCGCGACGGCGTGGTCCGGGGGGTGCGCTACCGCGACGAGCGGGGCGAGGAGCACGAGATACGGGCCGTGCTCACGGTCGCCGCCGACGGCCGGCACTCCGACGTACGGCGGGCGGCCGGCCTGACGCCGAAACGGTTCGGCGCGCCGATGGACGTCGTCTGGTTCCGGCTGCCGCGCGGCGAGAGCGATCCCGGGGAGACGTTCCTGCGGGCCTCGGCCGGGCGGCTCATGGTCGCCATCAACAGGGAGACGTACTGGCAGCTCGCCTACGTCATCCCGAAGGGCGGCTTCGCCGAGCTGGAGGCGCAGGGCATCGACGAGCTGCGCAGCAAGGTGGAACAGCTGCTGCCCTTCCTCGACGGCAGGACCGCGCACCTGCGCGGCTTCGATGAGACCGGCATGCTGAACGTCGAGGTGAACCGGCTCACCCGCTGGCACCTGCCCGGGCTGCTGCTGATCGGCGACGCGGCCCACGCGATGTCGCCGGTCTTCGGCGTCGGGATCAACCTGGCGGTGCAGGACGCCGTCGCGACCGCCAACATCGTCGGGCCGGCCCTGCTGCGCGGCCGGGCCCCCGAGGCGCTGCTCGCCAGGGTCGAGCGCCGCAGGAGGGTGCCCACGATCGTCATACAGACCGCGCAGCGGCTGGTGCAGGACCGCCTCATCCGGCCGGCCCTCGCGGGTCCGGCGACGACGGTCCCCGACATCACCCGCGTGCCGGTGCTGCGTTCGCTGGCGCCCCGGTTCATCGGGCTCGGGGTGCTGCCCGAGCACGCGCGTCTCCCGGCGCGAGAAAAAAGATCTCAGCAAATGGACAGGAAGGGGAACGCACGGGACGTGGTGCAATAACCTTGATTCCCGTGAGCGCATCAAAACCCGACACCAGTGCCCTGGACACCAGGCACGGCCTGGACGCCTGGCGTGACCTGCCCGCGGCTCAGCAGCCGGACTGGCCCGACCGCGGCGCACTGGACAAGGTCGTCGCGGAGCTGGCGACCCTGCCCCCACTGGTGTTCGCCGGCGAGTGCGACCAGCTCAAGGAGGGCATGGCCGCCGTGGCGCGCGGCGAGGCGTTCGTCCTGCAGGGCGGCGACTGCGCCGAGACCTTCGCGGGCGCGACCGCCGAGAACGTGCGCAACAAGCTCAAGACGCTGCTGCAGATGGCGATCGTGCTGACCTACGCGGGCCGCGTGCCGGTTATCAAGATCGGCCGGCTCGCCGGGCAGTTCGCCAAGCCGCGGTCCAAGCCGACCGAGATCCGCGACGGCGTCGAGCTTCCCGCCTACCGGGGCGACATGGTCAACGGGTTCGACTTCACCGCCGACGCCCGGCGTCCCGACCCGAACCGGCTGCTGCGCGCCTACCACTCGTCGGCGGTCACGCTGAACCTCGCGCGGGCCTTCACCAAGGGCGGCTACGCCGACCTGCGGCAGGTCCACGCCTGGAACCAGGACTTCGTCGCGGAGTCCCCGGCGGGGCGGCGCTACGAGCAGCTCGCCCGGGAGATCGACCAGGCGCTGGCGTTCATGCGGGCCTGCGGGGCCGACCCCGAGGAGTTCCACACCGTGGAGTTCTACTCCTCCCACGAGGCCCTGATCCTCGAGTACGACCGGGCGCTCACCCGCATCGACTCGCGTACGGGACAGCCGTACGACGTGTCGGCGCACATGGTGTGGATCGGCGAGCGCACCCGGCAGCTCGACGGCGCGCACGTCGACTTCTTCAGCCGCATCCGCAATCCGATCGGCGTGAAGCTCGGCCCGACGACCACGCCGGAGGAGGCCCTCGCGCTGATCGACAAGCTCAACCCGGACAACGAGCCCGGGCGGCTCACCTTCATCACCCGCATGGGCGCCGACAAGGTGCGCGACGCGCTGCCGACGCTGGTGGAGAAGGTCAACGCGAGCGGCGCGAGCGTGGCCTGGGTGTGCGACCCGATGCACGGCAACACGTTCGAGGCGCCGAGCGGCCACAAGACCCGCCGCCTCGACGACATCCTGGACGAGGTCGCGGGCTTCTTCGAGGTGCACCACGCGCTCGGCACCCACCCCGGCGGCATCCACATCGAGTTCACCGGCGACGACGTCACCGAGTGCGTGGGCGGCGGGCACGCGATCGTGGAGGAGGACCTGGCGCTGCGGTACGAGACCGCCTGCGACCCCCGCCTCAACCGCGGCCAGTCGCTCGACCTCGCCTTCCGGGTGGCGGAGCTGTACCGGTCGAGCTGACCGGTCACGCCCTCGCGAAGGCCGGATCCGCCGTCGCCCTCCCGATCAAAGGGTGACGGCGGTTTCGTTTCCGGGGACGCGTGAGCTCCGCAAGTGGCGCAGGAACGGCCGTTCCCGGCCGTATGCACCACCCCGCGAGTCCGCACCGGACCGGGGCCGCGTGCCCCGGTCCGTCAGCTGTTCTTGGCCTCCGCCTCGATCTGGGCGCGGATGGCGTCCATGTCCAGCGCGCGCAGCTGCCTGATCAGGTCCTCCAGCGCCGGGGCGGGCAGCGCGCCCGGCTGCGAGAACACCACGATGCCGTCGCGGATCGCCATGATCGTCGGGATCGCGGTGATTTCGAAGCCTTCCGACAGACCCGGCTGCGCCTCAGTGTCGATCTTGCCGAAGGTGATGTCCGTGTGCTCCTCGGACGCCTTCTCGAAAATCGGGGCGAAGGACCGGCAGGGGCCGCACCAGGATGCCCAGAAATCGAGCAGTACGATGCCGTTGTCGGCGATCTCGTTGAAATTCTGTTCGGTCACCTCGATGGTCGCCACGGGCGACTCCTTTCGCTCGGTCTTCAGCGGGCATAACCAGCCGGACGATCCCAGCATTCCATTTCGCGATGAGCCTCGTGAGGAGCCTCGTGTGGCGGGCAGGAGACCTCGTTGACGTAACTCCTTGACAGAGGAGGTGTGACCGGATGACGACTCATGCCGCACGGCCGACCGACCTGACGGCCCCGAAGGGTCTGGGCGCCCGGATCGCCTCATGGTTGTCGGCCACGGATCACAAGGTGATCGGCAACCTCTACTTGATCACCTCGTTCTTCTTCTTCCTGATCGGCGGCCTGGAAGCGATGGTGATCCGGGCGGAGCTCGTCGAGCCGGGCATGCAGTTCGTCACCTTGCAGGAGTACAACACGCTGTTCACGCTGCACGGCAGCGTCATGCTGCTGCTGTTCGCGACACCGCTGTTCGCCGGGTTCGCCAACGCCGTGATGCCCCTGCAGATCGGCGCGCCGGACGTGGCCTTCCCCCGGCTCAACATGGTCAGCTACTGGTTGTTCCTCTTCGGCGGGCTGATGGTGCTCGCCTCCTCGCTCATGGGCGGGGCGCCGGCGTTCGGCTGGACGGCCTACACGCCGCTGTCGACCGCGCCGTACACGCCGCAGCTCGGCGGGGATTTGTGGATCATGGGCCTGGCCCTGGCCGGTGTCGGGACGATCCTCGGCTCGGTCAACTTCATCACGACGATCATGTGCATGCGCGCCCCGGGCATGACGATGTTCCGGATGCCGATCTTCACGTGGAACGTGTTCTTCACCTCGATCCTCGTGCTGCTGGCCTTCCCGGTGCTCGCCGCCGCGCTGCTGGCGCTGGAGATCGACCGCAAGGTCGGCGCCCACATCTACGATCCGCAGACCGGCGGGCCTCTGCTCTGGCAGCACCTGTTCTGGTTCTTCGGCCATCCGGAGGTCTACATCATCGCGCTGCCGTTCTTCGGCATCGTCACCGAGGTGATCCCGGTCTTCAGCCGCAAGCCGCTGTTCGGGTACGTCGGGATGGTCGGTGCGACGATCGCGATCACGGCGCTGTCGGTGACCGTGTGGGCGCACCACATGTTCGCCACCGGGCGGGTGCTGCTGCCGTTCTTCTCGCTCATGACGTTCCTGATCGCCGTGCCCACCGGGGTGAAGTTCTTCAACTGGACCGGCACGATGTGGCGGGGCCATCTCTCCTTCGAGACGCCGATGCTGTGGTCGGTGGGGTTCCTTGTGACGTTCCTGCTCGGCGGGCTGACCGGGGTGATCCTGGCGTCGCCGCCGCTGAACTTCCACGTGACCGACACCTATTTCGTCGTGGCCCACTTCCACTACGTGGTGTTCGGCACGGTGGTGTTCGCCATGTTCTCCGGCTTCTACTTCTGGTGGCCCAAGCTCACCGGGAAGATGCTGAACGAGCCGCTCGGGAAGATTCATTTCTGGATGCTGTTCATCGGCTTCCACACGACCTTCCTCATCCAGCACTTGCTCGGCACGCAGGGCATGCCGCGGCGGTACGGCGACTACGCGGCGAGCGACGGCTTCACCTGGATGCACCAGGTGTCGAGCGCGGGGGCGTTCCTGCTCGGGCTGTCCACCCTGCCGTTCCTCTACAACATCTGGTGGACCGCGCGCCACGGGAAGAAGGTGACGGTGAACGACCCGTGGGGGCACGCCAACTCGCTGGAGTGGGCGACGTCCTGCCCGCCGCCGCGCCACAACTTCCTGTCGATCCCGCCGATCCGGTCCGAGCGGCCCGTCTTCGACCTGCGCTACCCCCGGCTGGGCGGCAAGCCGGGCGAGCCGCCGGAGACCAAGCGGGACTTCGTCGATCCCAACGCGTGACGAGGAAAGGCCCCCGTCGCCGGGGGCCCTTCCCGGGTGTCAGCCCTTGCCGCCGGGCAGCTTCAGCCCGATCAGCAGCGGGTCGTGGTCGGAGGAGCGGAACGCGTCGGGCCGGTACAGGCCCGGCGGGTTGAACTCCAGGTTGTAGTCGAGGATGCGCGGCTCGTCGGCGTTGACGTGCCAGATGGTCGCCCCGGTCACCCGCTTGGCCAGCTGCTTGCCGGCCATCGCGTGGTCCAGCTCGCCCGACAGCCCGCCGAACAGGTAGCTGTAGCGCTGGGACGCGGGGACGAACCGCTTGGACAGGCTGGTCAGGCCGCCCTTCTCCAGGGTGTGGATCGGGTCCTCCTCGCCGTACGCGTTGAGGTCGCCGATCACCAGGGGGTTGGGCAGGTCCATCGACTCGATGAGGCCGAGCACGGCCGTGGCCTGCCGTACGCGCTCGGCGTTGTAGCAGCCCTGGCCGTCGCCCCGGTCGGCGTCGCCGCCGGTGGCCGCCTCGTCGCAGCCCTTGGACTTGAAGTGGTTGACGAGCAGCGTGAACGGCTGCCCGCCGCCCACCCGCCGGAAGGTCTGGATCAGCGGCGGCCGCCGGAAGACGGGGTCGGCAGACGAGCGCGTCTTGCCGACCGGGATCAGCTTCGCCGGCTTGTAGATCGCGGCGACCTGGATGGCGTCGGTGCCCGGGTAGGGGTGGGTCAGCGCGGCGTACGTGCCCGCGCCCATCTCCGCGTTCAACGCGTCGACCAGGGCGTTCAGCGCGGTCCCGCCGTTGTTTTCGATCTCCATGAGCCCGACCACGTCGGCGTTCAGGCCCTTGAGCGTGGCGACGATCTTCTTGAGCTGCCGCTGCTGCTCCTCGGCCGTGCCGGCGCCGCGGGAGCCGAGCGTCGTGAACCAGTTGAGCGTGTTGAGGCTCGCGACGCGCACGTTGCCTCCGACCGGCGCGGGCGCCGGTGACCTGGGGTTGGTCCGCAGGAAGGTGATCGGCTTGGTCGGCTCCAGCCGGTAGGCCCCGAAGCCGTAGCTCAGCACGCCGGTGATTCCCACCGCGGTGTCGCCCAGCCGGACCACGTGCGGCGTCGTGTACGGGATGACGGCGGGGTTCTCGGTGTTGGAGCCGTCGTCGACGAGCAGCGACCTGCGGGCGTCCAGCGCGGGGTTCACGCCCTTGCGGTCGGTCGGCTGGAAGAGCCTGCCGCCGGCGGCGACCGTCACCTCGCCGTACCGGCCGAGGTTGTAGTGGTCGGTCACGGTCAGCGGCTCGGGGAAGGTCACGAGCATGTCCTCGTACGGCTCGAAGGAGGCGCCGTCGGCCCGCGGCAGGTCGTAGACCTTCGGCGTGATCGTCCCGGTGCCGCAGACGTCCACCGCCGTGACCGGGGACAGCTCGGTGAGCCCGTTGAACTCGGTGACCCGGCCGGTGACGAGCACCCGGTCGCCGACCTTGACGTCCTTCAGTATGTCCCGCGCGAACGCGAACAGGCCGTCGGAGGTGGCCGGGTCGGCGTCGGGCGTCGGGTCCTGGAAGTAGAAGCCGCTGAGCTGGCCGGCCGCCTGAAAGTCGCCGGTCACCACGCCCTCGACCCGTACGGTCTGCCCCGCGAGCGGGGAGGCGTCGCCGCGGCCCTGGACCTCGGCGATCTGCCGGTTCGCCGGCACGTCGCACGGATCGCCGGTGGGCGACGGCTCCGGCGATGCGGACGCGCTCGCGGACGGCGACGGGGAGGCGGTCGGGGACGGCGACGGGGAGGCGCCGCCGCACGGTGCGGGCGGCGTCGCCGAGTTGCGCGGCGCGGGCGTGCCGGCGGTGAAGTCGGCGGCGTTGTCGTCGGTGTCCGTGCAGCCGCCGCCGGCGCGCACCGCCGCGGTGGCGTTGTTCAGGCCCGGGGCCGCCGCCGTGCCCTCGAAGTAGTCGGCCGTGCCGTACCCGACGAGGTCGGCGATCTGCGCGGTCTGCTCGGGCGTGCACGGCGTGGAGCCGCCGTTGCAGGCCAGGCCCGTTGTCGAGCGGACGAGGGCGACCTTGCCCGACGTGGCGCTCAGGCTGAGGGAGCCCACGGTGTCGGGCGGCGGCAGCGCGCCGCTCGGCGTCGATCCGGCCGACAGCTGGACGAGGTGGTACTGGCCGGGGGCGAGCGAGCCGGACAGGTTCAGCTTCTGGGAGCCGAACAGCCCGGTCCCGGTGGCACTCGTGTACTGGAGGGACCAGCCGTCCAGCGAGATCGTTTCGGCGCCGCGGTTGAACAGCTCGACGAAATCGTTGCTGTAGGGGGCGCCGGAGTTGCCGCCGCCTCCGTACACCTGGCTGATCACCACGGAGCCGGGCTCGGCCGAGGCGGGCGCCGGCGCCGCGACCGCGACACCGGCCGCCAGGAGCCCGGCGGCCGAGATCACGGCGGCGAGGCGGACGCCGCGTCGTCTCACGCCGGGGGAACCGGAGTGGTCATCGGGACAGTCCCGGGATAGATCACGCATGCCCCGGACTTTAGGGGCAAGCCCCCTCAACACCAGGACTAAAAGGTGTCTTTATTGAAAACTTGGATGAATTTGCCAATCACTCGGCAATGCAACCGTACGCGTGCTGCCGTTGCGCGGCCGGGCCCGGGATGGATCGGTCCCATCGGGTCAGGAACGGACGACCGCCACCGGGCAGGTGACCGCGTCGATCAGCGGCCGGGTGACCGACCCGAGCCTGCCGAGCACGCCCTTCGCCCGGGTCGCGCCGACCACCAGCATGGTCGCCCCCGAGGACGCCTCGGTCAGCACGTTCAGCACCGGGCCCTCGACGGGCCTGAGCGATGTCTCCACGTCCGGGTGGCGCGCGCGCCACGGCTGCACGGCGGCCTCCAGCGCCTCGACGGCCTCCCTGCCCGGGACGTCGGACATCACCATGGGCGCCATGCCCGCGCTCCAGGCGGCGGCCGGATAGCGCCAGGCGTGCACCGCGACCAGCGGCAGCCCGCGCAGGGCGGCCTCACGGTAGGCGAAGCCGAGGACATGGTCGTCGCCGCCGCCGACGCCCACGACGATCGGGCCCGGATGCTTGCGGCGGGGCAGCGCCCCCGTCCCTCTGACCACGATCACCGGGCAGAGCGCGTGCGTCGCGACGTGCCCCGCGACCGAACCCATCACCCGGCGGGCCGCGCCGCTCAGGCCGCGCGATCCCACGACGACCAGGTCGGCGGTCTCCGACAGCGCGACGAGCCGCTCGGCGGCCGGTCCCTCGAACAGGTCCTCCCGCACGCGGATGTCGCTCGTGCACTGCCGGGCGCACTCGGCACCGTGCCACAGCACATGCTCGGCCGCGTGGTGCAGCGACTTGCGCGCCTCCTCGTCGCCGTACGGCGACTGCCAGGCGTGGCAGACGGTGATGGGCACGTCCCGAAACTCGGCCTCGTCCATCGCCCAGTCGAGGGCCTGCATGGCGAAGTCGGAGCCGTCGTACCCGACGACTATGCCTGCTCCGGCGTCCGCGACGTCAGGATCCATGCCCTCATGGTCCGCCGGAGCCGTACGGTCAGGCAGGGCGGAAAGTCCCGAGACGGGGAGGACGTCCGGCCCGGGGCGGAGATCAGGAGCGGCTGCCGGCGAGCAGCCCGGGGCGGCGGCGGTCGTGCTCCATGCCGGGCAGCACGACGACGACCGGGCACTTGGCCCGCAGCAGGCAGGCGGACACGACCGGATTGAGCACGGGGTAGGGCTCCCCCTCGGTCTCGTGTGCACCCAGCACCAGCAGGTCGGCCCCCTCGGTCGCGCGCAGCAGCACCTGGGCCGGCGGCCCCTCGACGACAACCGGCTCGACGTCGCACTCGCCGAGCTCGGCGACGGCCTGGCCGGCGATGTCGCGGGCGGTCCTGCGCTCGTCCTCCCGTGAGGTGCGGCTCGCGATGGGCGCGTAGTGGGCGTGCAGCCCGCCCGTCCACTCCCAGGCGTACACCGCCTCGACCCGCGCGCCGCGCAGCGCACCCTCGGCGGCGGCCCACCGCAGCGCGGCCTGCGAAGCCATCGACCCGTTGATGCCCACCACGATCTTCGGCTGGTTCACGTTCCGCCTCGCTCTCCGCTCTCAGT
>JADGHC010000234.1 GCA_019689655.1 Microbispora sp. | reverse complement strand
GCCGCGGGGGCCGTGCCCGGGGGGCCCGCGGGGCGCGCGGGCGCGGCCTGCGCGTCGTCCGGCCGCGCGGCGCCGCCGTCCCGGCCGCCGAGCGCCTCGTCGATGGCCTCGTCGGGCGTCAGCCGGCTCCCCTTGCGGAGCTCGCGATCCAGTGCCTTGTCGCCCATCCTGCTCTTGAGCGTGGCGATGCAGCGGTCGTGGACCTCGGCGTAGAACTTGACCCTCGACGGGACCATGCCCATCATGCGCTCGATCTCCCCGGCGGCCCCGAACAGCCGGGCCGCTTCCCGGTCGCGCCCCGCGCCGACGTGGAGCCAGGCGATCGTCTCCAGATTCGCGGCGATCATCAGCATGTCGCCGACCTCGCGGCCGAGCGCCAAACCCTCGCGCGCGTGCGTGAGAGCGCGTTCGGCCTCGCCCCACTGCCACAGATGGATGGCGAAGGTCGTCAGGGACCACGCCCGGCCCGCACACTCCTCATGGCTTCCGCACAGCGCGATGCTCCGCTCGAACAGCTCGGCCGCGCGCCCCTTCTCGCCGTAGTTGCTCAGCGCCGGGGCCAGTGTGAGCAGGGACATCAGCGTGCCGGTCGTGTTCCCGGCGGCCTCGTGCCCGGCGACGGCGCGCTCCAGGTGTTCGACGGCGCTCCGGTAGTCGCCGCCGAACTGCGCCGCCATCCCGGAGACCAGGGACGCGTATGCCAGCAGCGCCGTCTCGCCCCGCTCTTCGGCCAGCGCCCGGCCCCTGTCGAGAAGGGCCAGGCTCGGCTCGATGTCCCCCTGAATGACGGTGATCAGGGCGTCGGTGAGCAGCGCGTACGCACGGAGCGTGGTCGGCTCCGGTGCCGTCTCCAGGAATCGGCCGAGCCAGTGGCGCCCTTCGTTGTAGAAGCCGCGGGAGATCCAGTAAGGCTCCACGAGCAGGGTCGCCATGCGCAGCCCGGCCTCCGCCTCGCCCGGCTCCTGCAGGCAGAACTCGAGCGCCGCGCGCAGATTCACCTGTTCCAGGCGCAGCCGTACGGACCACGAGAGCTGGTGCGGCCCGAACCACTCGGCCGCGGCCCGCTCCGACAGCCGCAGGAAATGGTCCCGGTGCCGCCGCCGCAGCGTCCGGCGCTCCGCCCCGCGCAGCCGCTTGCGGCCGAACTCGCGCAGGGTGTCGAGCATGTGGTAGCGGACCGTGCCGTTGTGCTCCTCGCGCAGCAGCAGCGACTTGTCCAGCAGCGCGTCGAGCAGGTCGAGCACGTCGTCGCGTTCGATGCCGTCGCCGGTGCACACCGCCTCGACGGCGTCCAGGTCGAAGTGCGCGGGGAAGATCGACAGCCGGGTCCACAGCCTGCGCTCGGCGTCGGGCAGCAACTGGAAGCTCCAGTCGACCAGTGCGTGCAGGGTCTGCTGCCGCGGCACCGCCGTACTGCTGCCCGCGGTGAGCAGGCGGTAGCGGTCGCGCAGGCGTTCGACGAGCGCGTTCACCGACAGCGTCCGCAGCCGCACCGCCGCGAGCTCGATGGCCAGGGGGATGCCGTCGAGCTGGCGGCACAGCTCGGCCACGGCCGCCTGGTTGTCCTCGGTGACGGCGAAACCGGGCAGCACCGCCGCCGCGCGTTCGGTCAGCAGGCTGACCCCGTCGTACAACTCCAGCGACCTGCGGTTGAGTGGCCGGTTCGCCTCGGGGACGGGAAGCGGCGAGATCTTCATCTGGTACTCGCCGGTGATGCCGAGCGACTGCCGGCTCGTCGCCAGGATGCGCAGCTCGGGGGCCGCGCGCAGCAGCCGGTCGGCGAGCACGGCGCAGGCGTCGCGCAGGTGCTCGCAGTTGTCCAGCACCAGCAGGGTCCGCTGCGAGGACAGCACCCGTTCCAGCGCGTCCAGCGGGGAGTCCGCCGTCTCGTCCCGTACGCCGATGGTCGCCGCCACCGTGTCCGCGACGAGTGCGGGGTCGGTGACGGTGCTGAGGTCCACCAGCCATACGCTGTCGAACGCCCGGCGCTGCTCGGCGGCCGCCCGCAGGGCGAGCCGGGTCTTGCCGACGCCGCCCACGCCCATGAGGGTCACCAGACGCGACGTCGAGAGCAGCCGTCTGATCTCGGCCAGCTCACGCCTCCGGCCGACAAAACTGGTGAGGTCGGCAGGAAGATTGCCGACCTGACGTGCCACCGCCCCCGTGACCACCCCCTCACGCTAAGCGGCTACGAAGTCCCTGGTCAACGTCGACATCCGCCTGGCGCGTCCGCGTCCCCGCGGGAAGCGTCCCTGGTGACCGCCGCATGAAGACCGCATACTCTCGATGATGTGAGCAGCAGCGAGCCTTCAGCCGTGAAGTGGATCTCCGCCTTCCTTTCGCCGCGCACTCCGGACACGCCGGACCCTTCCCTGCTCCGGGCCTCCGACGCCGATCGGGAACGGATCATCACGGTGCTCGCGGAGGCCCTCGGCGACGGGCGGCTGACGCCGCTGGAGCACGAGGAACGCGTGGAGCGCGTGTGGGCCGCGCGCACCCTCGGCGAGCTGGCCGAGCTGACCGCCGACCTGCTGCCGCCGGAGAGCCAGCCGTTCCGGATGGACAACAGTCCCGTCACCGCCTTCTTCCGTACGGAGACCCGCGGCGGCCGGTGGGTCGTGCCCTCCCGGGTGCCGGTGACGTCCCTGGGCGGGACGGTCTCGATGGACCTGTGCGACGCGCTGCTCCAGTCGCGTCACGTGGTGGTCCAGCTCGCCGTCATGGCCGGCACGGTCACGCTGACGGTCCCCGAGGGCGTACGGATCGAGATCGCCCCCGACGCCCGCGTCCGGTCGTTCAAGAACGAGGTGCGGCTCCCGCCGGGCGCGACCGGCTTCGCGCAGGACGCGCCCGTGATCGAACTGGCCGGGTTCGTCTTCGGCGGCAGGGTCGTCGCCCGCTCGCCGAAGCGCCCTCGTCGCCGCCTGTTCGGCCGCTAGCCGGGCTTGAGTTAGACCGCCGTGTCGAAGTTGATGGCGCTGTAGGCGCCGAGCTTCCAGAGCTGGTGCTCGCTTTCGATCTTGCGGATCGTGCCCGACCGCCCCCGCATGACGAGGGAGTGGGTCACCGCCGCGCCGCCCTGGAACCGCACGCCGTGCATCAGCTCGCCGTCGGTGATGCCCGTCGCGGCGAAGAACACGTCGTCGGAGCGTACGAGATCGTCGGTGGTGAGCACCTGGTCGAGGTCGAGCCCGGCGTCGCGGGCCTTGCGGCGTTCGTCCTCGTCACGCGGCCACAGCTTGCCCTGGATGACGCCGCCCATGCACTTGAGCGCGCACGCGGCGACGATGCCCTCGGGAGTGCCGCCGATGCCGAGCATCAGGTCGACGCCGGTGCCGTGGCGCGCCGCCATGATCGCACCGGCCACGTCGCCGTCGGTGATGAACCGGATTCGGGCGCCGGTCTCCCTGATCTCCTTGACGATCCGCTCGTGCCGCGGCCGGTCCAAGATCACCACCGTGACGTCGGACGGCTTGGCGCCCTTGGCCCGAGCCACGGCGCGGATGTTGTCGGCCACCGGGGCGTTGATGTCCACGTGCTCGGCGGCCTGCGGGCCGGTGACGAGCTTTTCCATGTAGAAGACTGCGGACGGGTCGTACATCGAGCCGCGCTCGCTGACCGCGATCACGGAGATCGCGTTGTTCATGCCGAGCGCGCACAGTCGCGTGCCGTCGATCGGGTCCACGGCGACGTCGCACTCGGGACCGGTCCCGTCGCCGACCTCCTCGCCGTTGTAGAGCATCGGAGCGTTGTCCTTCTCGCCCTCGCCGATCACCACGACGCCCTTCATCGACACCGTGTTGATCAGTTGCCGCATGGCGTTCACGGCAGCGCCGTCCGCTCCGTTTTTGTCTCCGCGGCCCACCCAGCGCGCGGCCGCCATCGCCGCCGCCTCGGTCACCCTGACCAGTTCCAGAGCCAGGTTGCGGTCGGGAGCGCGTTCCCCCGTCGCCAGAGCCGCCGGTACGTGATCAGCCATTGATCCCCTTTAGGTAGGTGCCGTTCCAGCGATCGTAGTTCGAGAAGTCGTGATTGTCCGATTGGTCTGAACCTGTTGGGCCAGGTGGGCGGCCATTTGCGGGCGTGGACCCCGCGGCGTACGGGTCGGAGATATCGTCACCGCATGAGCAGCGACACCCAACGACCAGTGACGATGCGCACGTCGGAGCGCGGCGCCGCCACCCGGGGGGCCCTCCTGGACGCCGCGAAGGAGACGTTCATCACGAGCGGCTTCGCCGAGGCGGGCGTCACGGACGTCGTGGCCCGCGCCGGTGCCAGCGTGGGCAGCCTGTACCACCACTTCTCCGGCAAAGCGGACCTCTATCTGACGCTGTTCGACGAGTTCCAGAACCGGCAGACCCAGCGCACCCGGCAGGCCGTGCAGGAGGCCAGGGCGGCGGGGGAGACCGACCCGATGCCCCAGTTCCTCGCCGCCGCACGGGCCTACCTCGAGGGCTGCCTCGAAGAGCGCGACCTCGCCGCGCTCTTCCTGCGCGGCGACGCCCCGCCCGGCTTCGAGGTGATCATGCGCGACCGGCTCCGGCAGTGGGCCAGGCGCACCGCCGCGCTGTTCGAGCACGAGGACGCGCTGGTCGTCGTCGTCACCGGCGCCCTGGCGGCCGTCGTGCAGGAGGTGACCCTGTCCGACGACCCGGAGGCGGCCCGGAGGATGGCCGAGGAGGCGCTGCGCATCATCGGCGGCATCCGGCGTCCGTGACGGCCGGTACGGCGACCGCCCACTCCACCGGCTAATCTCGCATTACGTGGGACGTTTCACCCAGGGACTGTACGGCTACGCGTTCGCGCTCCTGGCCTGCCTCGCGGGCATCGGCGTGTTCCTGCTCATCACGCCGCAGAGCCGCACCGAGCACATCCCGCGGGTGGACTTCTCGATCGACCGGGCCAACGCCGCGCGCATGGCGCCGTACGAGATCGTCGCCCCCGACCGGGTGCCGGCCGACTGGGTGCCCAACAGCTCGACTCTCACCCAGCAGAAAGGCGCCGTGACCTGGCGCCTGGGGTTCGCGACCGCCAAGCGGCAGCACGCCATGGTCGCCCAGAGCGACGAAAGGCCGGTCGCGGACTTCGTCAACCGCATGGCGAACATCGACAAGTCCATGGGAAGCCGTCAGATCGACGGCGTGACCTGGCAGGAGCGGTTCCGCCCGGACAAGAACCAGCGGACGCTGGTGCGGGTCTTCCCCGATCACGCGGTAATCGTCACCGGGACGGCCGACTGGGACGAGCTGACCACCCTCGCCCGGACCCTCAAGCCGCAGCCCAAGCCCTCTCCCGTGGCGTCGCCGAGCTGAGCCGGGGCCCCGGCCGACGTCCGCCGCGTACGCTCACGCCGGCGGATTGCAGCCGTGCACGATGACCTCGACCATGCTCCGGACGACGTCCCGGCCGGCCACCTGGCGGCTCGCCGCCCTCTGGAACGCCTAGCCGCCGGGGGTCAGAAGGGCGCCTCTTCCGGGCCGTTCGGCTGGGGCTCTTGGCGTTGGGCCATCGCGGCGGCCAGCTTGGCGCGGGCGCCCTGCAGCCACTCCTCGCAGATCGCCGCCAGCCGCTCTCCCCGCTCCCACAGCTCGATCGACTGCTCCAGCGTGAGCCCGCCGGTCTCCAGGCGGCGCACCACCTCGGTCAGCTCCTCGCGGGCCTGCTCGTACGACGGAGTCTGCCGGTCGGACGGCGTCTGCGGGTCAGACGAGGTCAGCCGGTCCGTCGGGGTCTGCTTCGCCGACCGGGTCCGCTTCTCCGGTGGGGTCTGCTTGTCCTCAGCCACGTTCCCCACCTTAGAGGCCGGTACCGACAGTCCGCCGCTCCTTAGGGATGTCCGTTTTGGGCATATATGTGGTTGTTGGTCCGTTACTTAGATGTACTAACCATCCGCGAGAGCGATGATTCGGGGGTCATCCTTATGTGCGGAATCACCGGCTGGGTGGACTACGGACGCGACCTTCGTCGCGAACGGGACACCGTACAAGCCATGACCGACACCATGGCGTGCCGGGGGCCCGACGCCGAAGGGATGTGGTTCGGCCCGCATGTGGCGTTCGGCCATCGGCGGCTGGCCATCATCGACATCGAGGGCGGCCGCCAGCCGATGATCGCCGAAGCCGGCGGCGAGGCCGTGGCCGCGCTCACCTACAGCGGCGAGGTCTACAACTTCAGGGAGCTGCGTGCCGAGCTCACCCGGCTCGGACACCGGTTCAGGACCCAAAGCGACACCGAGGTCGTCCTGGAGGCGTACCTCGAATGGGGTGAGGACTTCGTCTCCCGTCTCAACGGCATGTACGCCTTCGCGATCTGGGACGCCCGTCGCGAGGAGCTGCTGCTCGTGCGCGACCGTATGGGGATCAAGCCCCTTTACTACTACCCCACGCCCGGCGGGGTGCTGTTCGGCTCCGAGCCCAAGGCCATCCTCGCCAACCCGCTCGCCGAGCGGGTGGTCGACGCCGACGGCCTGCGCGAGATCCTCGCGTTCGTCAAGACACCGGAGTGCGCCGTCTTCCGGGGGATGTACGAGGTGCGACCGGGCCAGGTGGTGAAGGTGCGCCGGGAGGGCCTGAGCAAGCGCCGTTACTGGCAGCTCGAGGCCCGCGAGCACACCGACGACCTGCCGGCCACCATCCGGACCGTGCGGGAGCTGCTCGACGACATCATCGAGCGGCAGCTCATCTCCGACGTGCCGCTGTGCACCCTGCTGTCCGGTGGTCTCGACTCCAGCGCGGTCACCGCGCTGGCGGCCCGCGCGCTCGCCGGGAAGGGCGGGGTGCGGTCGTTCTCGGTCGACTTCACCGGCTACACCGAGAACTTCCAGCCCGATGACATGCGCGACACTCCGGACACGCCGTACGTGCACGACGTCGTACGGCACGTCGGCTCCCACCACACGGACATCGTGCTGAACTCCGCCGACCTGATGGATCCCGCCGTCCGCGAGGCCGTGCTGCGGGCGCGGGACCTGCCGATCGGCATCGGCGACATGGACTCCTCGCTCTACCTGCTGTTCAAGGCGATCAGGGGGCACTCGACGGTGGCGCTGTCGGGCGAGTCGGCCGACGAGGTGTTCGGCGGCTACCGGTGGTTCCACGATCCCGGCGCGGTCAACGCCGGCACCTTCCCGTGGCTCGCCATGCCGGGCCCGACGGGCCTGACCACGCGGGGCGAGTTCCTGAACGAGGAACTGCTGCGCAAGCTCGACATCCCCGCCTACCGCGCCGACAGCTACCAGCGGGCGCTCGCCGAGGTGCCCAGGCTGCCGGGGGAGACGGGGCTGCAGAAGCGGATGCGGGAGATCAGCTACCTGCACCTGACCCGGTTCGTGCAGATCCTGCTCGACCGCAAGGACCGCATGAGCATGGCCGTCGGCCTGGAGGTCCGGGTGCCGTTCTGCGACCACCGCCTGGTCGAGTACGTCTTCAACGCCCCCTGGGCCATGAAGACCTTCGACGGGCACGAGAAGAGCCTGCTGCGCGCGGCGACGGCCGACGTGCTGCCCCGGTCGGTGGTCGAGCGCCGCAAGGTGCCGTACCCCTCCACGCAGGACCCGGCGTACGAGCGCGCGCTGCGTGCCGAGGTCACCCGGGTGCTCGAGGGGGACTCGGCCATCGGCTGCCTCGTCGATGCGGGCAAGGTGCGCGCGATGCTCGACCAGCCGCTGGGCGCGGTCAGCCTGCAAGGCGCCAGGACCTCTCTGGAGGGCATCCTGCAGCTGAACGCCTGGCTCGGCGCTTACGACATCCGCCTCGCGATCTGATCCGCCGCGGCCCGGTCTGCCGGGCTTGGGCATGCCGCCGGTCGCCGGCACCTACTGCAACCTCGTGCTGTACGACGGCCCGAGGCGTTCTGCGCCGCGCCGGGCCGGTGCCGACGGCCTGATCGTGTCCGGCGCCGTCCCGGTGGCGGCCGAGCATGATCAGGATTCGTGGGCGGTCACCATCACGCGGTCGTCGGCGAAGCGGATCGTGAGCTCGTCACCCGGCTTGACGTCCCCGGCCAGGCGGACCACCTCTCCCGAAGGACGCTGCGCGATGGCGTAACCGCGCTCCAAAGTCGCGGCGGGGGAGAGAGCCACGAGCCTGGCCCTGAGATGTTCCAGCGAGTCGATCGAGCGGTCCAGGGACGCCGACAGGCAGCGCCTGGATCGTTCGCGCAGCGCGTCGATCTGCTCGGCCCGCCGGTCGAGCTCGCGGACCGGGTCGGCCAGCGACGGCCGGGACCGCACCGACTCGAGCCAGGACATCTCACGCTCGACCCAGCCGCGCAGCACCCGGCGGCCCCGGTCTCTGAGCTGGCGGATCAGCGTGAGCTGCTCGCCCACGTCGGGCACGACCTTCTTGGCCGCGTCCGTCGGCGTCGAGGCCCGCACGTCGGCCACCAGGTCGAGCAGCGGGCTGTCCTGCTCGTGGCCGATCGCGCTCACCACGGGCGTACGGCACGCCGCGACGGCCCGCACCAGCGACTCGTCCGAGAACGGCAGCAGGTCCTCCAGCGAGCCGCCGCCCCTGGCGATGATGATCACATCGACCTCGCGGTCGGCGTCGAGCTTCCGCAGCGCCTCGGTCACCTCGCCCACGGCGTACGGCCCCTGGACGGCGACCTGCTCCACCTTGAAGCGGACGGCGGGCCAGCGGCGGCGGGCGTTCTCCAGCACATCGCGCTCGGCGGCCGAGTCACGCCCGCAGACGAGCCCGATGGCATTCGGCAGGAACGGCAGCCGTCGCTTCCTGTCGACGTTGAACAGGCCCTCCGCCGCCAGCACCTGGCGGAGCCGTTCGAGCCGGGCAAGCAGCTCGCCGATGCCGACCGGGCGGATCTCCAACGCCGTGAACGCAAACGAGCCCTTGTTGACCCAGAAGTCCGGTTTGACGTGCATCACGACACGCGCGCCGTCGACGGGACGCGGCACGCTCGCCTCGTACACCGCCCGCGCGCAGGTGATCCGCGCCGAGACGTTGGCCACGGGGTCGCGCAGCGTCAGGAACACGGTGCCGCCCCGCGCGGTCAGCTCGGTGATCTGCCCTTCGACCCAGACGGTGCCGAGCTTGCCGATCCACTGAGCGACCATCTGCAGCACCGACCTGATCGGCAGGGGTGCCTCCGGAGACGTCTTCGCGCTCACATGCCCTCCTCGCCTGACCCGGCTCGCACCTGCAGGCTAGCCGCATCCGCCGACATTTCCCGGGCGACCGGCGGGTGGCGCCGTACGGCCCGCCCCGGCGTGAACCGGGCGGGTACGGGCG
>JADGHC010000233.1 GCA_019689655.1 Microbispora sp. | reverse complement strand
CTGCTCCGGCCCGCTCTCCCGCTCCGGCTCCTCGTCCTCGTCCGTCATGCGGCCGAGAAGGGCCTGTACGGCGGGCAGGTCCTCGGGGTGGATGTAGTCGGAGAGCGACCGGTAGACGAGGTCCTCGGGGCAGTAGCCGTACGTCGTCTCGAGCCCGGGGCCCACCTCGTGGACGATCCCGCGGGGGTCGCACACGAGCACGACGTCGCCGGTGTTCTCGGCGAGCCTGCGCAGCTGCTGCTCGCCGACGTCGACGAGGCGGCGCATGCCCGCGGTCTCGACCAGGAGCACGAACAGCCGGCCGAGCAGGACGAGGACGACCGTGGCCGCCACGATCACCAGGGCGGCGTCGCGGCTGCCCCCGATCGCGTACAGGGTGACGATCACGGTGGAGACGGCGACCAGCACCAGCGGGGTGGCGGCCGTCAGTGCGGCGGGCAACGGCCTGACCGGCCGGCTCTCCCGCACCCACGGCGCGACGGCGAGGACGAGCAGCATCGCCGGGACCACGAGCCCGGCGGCGAGCGGCGGGGTATCGCCGTCGAGGCGGGCGAGGGCGGTGGCCATCTCCGCCACCGTTATCGCGGTGAGCACCCCCACGCCGGTCAGCCCGACCACCCGGCCGCCCGACCGGGACGCCGCCACGGCCGGCGTCACCGCGCAGGTCGCGAGCAGGCAGACCACGGGCAGCGCGAGCGCGACGAAGAACGCGCCGGTGTCCTCCGCCTTCCTGAAGGCCGGGCCGAGCACGGCGACCCAGGTCACGGCGAAGACCGACGCCGCGCCCAGGTAGGCGTCGGCCGCCTGGCGTAGCACCCCGCGGGTGAACGCGGGTGGTTTCACCGACAGTCCACAGCCGATCGCGAGCAATACCGATCCGACGAGCATGAGCAGGTCGGCGAAGGTGAGCACGAACGGCGTGCCGTCGGCGACGGGGCGTACGCCGACGCCGAGGAGCCAGGTCAGCGACCCGGCGGCCATCCACCGCCAGGCGGCGGGCTGGCGCCGGTGGGCGGGGACGACGCGGGAGGCGGCCGCGATCAACGAGACGGCCGCGAGCAGGCCGGTGACGACACCGGCGATGGCGGTCACGACCGGCGCCGAACCTCCGGTGACCAGGGCCACGACGACCGCCATCGCACCGATCCCGGCCGTGGTGGTGAGTGGGATCCGGGGGTCACGCCTGACGTTCACGCGCGTCGCCTCTGTATCTGTCGCCGCTGCACCACCGGCCGTCGTATCCGCCAGGGTTTCGGCCGAGTCCGGAGTTGTATCAGCGTCGCCGGATTCGGTGGGGTGTGCCGTCACTGCCCCTCCCGTTCTCGACTCGGCTTTACTCTCCCTGTCACATGGTCAGTGTGCGCACAGCCGCTGATCGAGAGGGGGACAACAAGCGAGTCGTCACCGATCTGATAACCAGCCGTGCACGTTGAGCTTCACCGTACGCACCCCAGGTCACGAGGCAGCCACGTTCCGGAATCCTTAACGGAGCGGTCAGTAATGCCCGGTGATCATGTTATCGAGCGGGCGACCCGTCAGATAACGGATGACCTGTTCGCGTACCAGCCTTCGCACCCGCCGCAGGGACGCCGGCGTGCTTCCGGCGATGTGCGGGGTGATGAAGACGCCCGGTGCGGACCACAGGGGGTGGCCGGGCGGCAGCGGTTCGACGGGGGCGACGTCGAGCGCCGCGCGCAGCCTGCCCGACCGCAGCTCGGCCAGCAGCGCGTCGGTGTCCACGATCGATCCGCGCGCGGCGTTCACCAGCAGCGCGCCGTCCTTCATCCGGGCGAGGAACTCGGCGTCCACCATGCCCGCCGTCCCCGCCGTCGCGGGCACCAGCAGCACGACCACGTCGGCGGTGGGCAGCAGGGCGGGGAGTTCGTCCTGGCCGTGGACGTTCTCCCGGGCCGTGCGCGCCACCCGCACGATCTCCACCTCGAACCCGGCCAGCCGCCGTTCGAGCGCCTCACCGATCGAGCCGTACCCGACGATGAGCACGGTGGAGTCGGCGAGCACGCCGGTGTAGTGGTAGGCCCACTCCTGTCTGGCCTGCGCGGCCGTGAAGCCGGGGAACTCCCGCAGCATCGCGATCATCGCGCCCACCGCCCACTCGGCCGTGCCGGCGTCGTGGACGCCCCGCGCGTTGCACAAGACCGCCTTCGGCGGCACGTGCGGCAGGTACGGCTCGACCCCGGCGGTCACGGTCTGCAGCAGGCGGAGGTTGGTCATGCGGCCGAGAAGGCCGGGGATGTCCGGCACCGGCACCAGCGGAGGCACCCAGATCTCCACTTCCTCCGGCGGGCCGGGCAGCGGCGTCTTCCCGTCGTACACGGCGCAGTCCAGGGTGGGAAGGCCGTCCGGCAGGTCGGCGAGGGCGTCGGCGATGTCTTGTGAGGCGACCCAGATGTTCACGGGAACAACCTAGGGAACCATCGCGCCCGCCCGCGAGTATGGGGACAACGAGGAGGTCATGGGATGAGGGACAGGCACGGCGTGGGCGCGGCGCTCCTGGCGGCGACCCTCCTGGCGACAGTGGCGTGCGCGCCGGAGAGGGAAGGCGGGGGCAGGACTCCCCCGCCGTTCACGGCGAGCGAGGCCACGAGTGCCGCTGCGGGCAGCGGTGAGACTCTCACCCCGGCCCGGCCGCGCACGCTGGTCACCGGCCTGACGGTGCCCTGGGCGATCGCGTTCCTGCCCGGTGGCGACGCGCTGGTGACCGAGCGCGAGTCGGGGCGGCTGCTGCGGGTCACGCCGCGCGGCGAGGTTCACGAGGCCGGGGTCGTCGAAGGGGTGGCGGCGAGCGGCGAGGGCGGCCTTCTGGGCGTGGCCGTCTCGCCCCGTTACGCCACCGATCACTTCGTCTTCGTCTACTTCACCGCCGAGAACGACAACCGGATCGTCCGCTACCGCTACGACGGGCGGCTCTCCGACCGGAAGGTGATCGTCAGCGGCATCCCGAAGGGGGGCATCCACAACGGGGGCCGCCTCGCGTTCGGCCCCGACGGCTACCTGTACGCCTCCACGGGGGAGACCGGCGAAGGCGGCATGGCTCAGGACAAGAACTCGCTGGGCGGCAAGATCCTGCGCATGACGGCCGACGGCCGCCCCGCGCCCGGCAACCCCTTCGGCACCCTGGTCTGGACGTACGGGCACCGCAACGTGCAGGGCATGGCCTGGGACGAGCGGGGGCACATGTACGCCACCGAGTTCGGCCAGAACACCTACGACGAGATCAACCTGATCGAGAAGGGCCGCAACTACGGCTGGCCGGAGGTCGAGGGGGTGGGCGGCCGGCCCGGGTACACCGACCCGCTGCTCACCTGGTCGACCAGCGAGGCGTCGCCGTCCGGCCTCGCGTACGCGCATGGGGCGTTGTGGGCCGCGGCGCTGCGCGGCGAGCGGCTGTGGCGCGTGCCGGTGGACGGCTCGGGCCGCGTCGGCCGCCCCACCGCCCTGTACACGGGCGAGTACGGCAGGCTGCGCGCGGTGGCCGCCGCGCCCGACGGCACGCTGTGGGTGAGCACCAGCAACCGGGACGGGCGCGGCTCGCCCCGGCGCGGCGACGACCGGATCCTGGTGGTGCGGCCCTCGTCCTGATCAGCGGCAGACGACCCCGGCCCGGGGGCGGTAGGAGGCGCGGAAGGTCTGCCGGGAGACCACCTCGCCGTCCTGCCGTAGCACCCGCGTGACGGTGGCGGTGAAACCGGGCTGCCCCGGGGTCGGCACGCAGCCGGGCCCGTGGCCGGTCACCGCGGGCACCGTGACCCGCTCCCCCACGTCCGGCCCCTGCAGGTCCACGTCGTACCGCTTGGTGCTCCACAGCGTCACGGTCAGCGAGGTGCCGGTGGCGGACGCCCGGATGAGCACGCCGTACGGCGAGTCGTTCTTCCAGCGCAGGTCGGGGTCGGGGAAGGACACCGCGGCCTCGGTGCCGGCCGGCAGCTGAGCGGCGTGGACCTCGGGAGCGGTGTGCTCGGTGACCCGCAGCCCGGCGCGGATGACGGCGTTCATCATCGTGGTCGCGACCTGCGTCATCCCCGGCGCGTCCGTGCCGGACCCGCCGTGGATCACGGTGGGCCCGGCGCCGTGGAATCCCGCGGCCGCGGTGCGCGGGCCGACGACGTTGTTGAACGAGAACGTAGCCCCCGGTTTCACCAGGCGGCCGTCGAGGCGCGCGGCGGCGGCGCGGATGTTGCCCGCGCTCTGCGGGCAGCAGGCGTAGGAGGTGGTGAAGCTGCCGATCTCCTCCCGGACGCCCATGCCCCGCGCGGCGTCGTCGGTGATCCGCGGCGGCCCGTTCACGACCGGCACGGTCACCGTACGGCTGCCGCCGTCGAGGGCGGCCAGCACGTCGGCGGCGAGGCGGTCGGTGTCCACCCGCTCACCCGGCCTGCCGGGCACCAGGACCGGATGACCGTCCTCGATCCTGAAGGTGGCGTCGCGTGCCATCCGCCCCGGGCCGATCAGGGTGGCCTCCAGCCCGGCGATCGCCGCCTCGGCGTCGAACCGCGGCCGCAGCACCGCGCCGTCGGGCACGAACGTCAGGTGCCGTGCCAGTGTGGCCGGCGACAGGGTGACCGAGGTGGTCCCGTGGGTCAGCGTGAGCGGCGCGGCCACCGCCCGCCTCGCCCAGTGGAGGGCGCGCCGCACCTCGGCACGGGTGATGTGCGGCAGATCCCGCATCGTGGGCACCACGATGACGGCCTCGGGGTCGAGGTAGCCCCTGACGATCTGGTCGGCCGTCGCCTTCTTGTCGATGATGCGGCCCGCGTGCGGATACGTCGGGACCGGGGTGACCCCGTCGAACGTGACACCACCCTCCCGGCGGGGCACGTCCAGCGGCGCGGCGATGAGGTCGTCCACCGCTTTGTCGAGTTTGCGCCGGTCCACGGATATCACCGGCCGCACCTCGCGGCTGCCGGTCAGCGCGCGCCACACCTCCATCGGGCTGGGGAAGCCCGGCAGCGCGGCGCGGACCGTGGCCTCGGCGTCGAGCATCAGGCCGGCCTGCTGCGGGTCCACGGTCAGCCGCCGCGTGCCCTGCCGTACGATCAACGGCGTCCTGACCTGGGCGTACAGCCGTTCGCGCAACGTGGCGGCGGCCTCGTCCGCGCTCTGCCCGCCGATGTCCACGCCGAGCACCATGGTGCCGGGCAGCACCTCCCCCGCCAGGGAGAGGGCCGGCACCAGGTAGAGCACCAGGAACAGCGCCACCAGGCCGATCAGCGCCCAGTGGAGCGTACGGCCCCGGGGCGCGGGGTCCAGCAGTTCGGGGTCGGGCGGCGGGACGACGATCGGTTCCTCGCGCACCGGGCGCTCCGGCACCCGCCACGGCTCGACCGGCGGGGCCGGCGGCGGGAGGCTTCCGTCACCGGACGGCTTGACCGCGGGGGCCGCGGGAGCGGCCGGCGCGGCGAAGATGTCGGGCGACACCCCCCGGGGAAGGGCCGAGACCCCCCGGGGCAGCGAGGTGGCGCGCCGGACGGGATGGATGTGCGGAGGAGTGGGCGCCACCCCGGACGGATCCGTGGGCGGGTCGACGGACGCTCCGGCGTTCCGCACGCCTGGGTCTCCTCCAGCTCAAGGTCAACTGCAATCAGTTAACCCTAAAACCCTCTCCGCTGGGTATGTCGCGAAGCAACACCTTCCGCGCATCGTGACGTGGCCGCCGGCGGCCGCCTCACTTCGCGGTGCGGCGGCCGCCGGGCGTTCCCTAACCCTGGACGCCGATCTTCCGCAGGATCAGCTCACGGGCCCGGCCCGCGTCCGCCTTGCCCCGGCTGGCCTTCATCACGCCGCCGACCAGCGCGCCCACGGCCGCGATCTTCCCGCCGCGCACCTTCTCCACGACGTCGGCGTTGTCCGCCAGCACCTGATCGATGATCGCCGACAGCTCGCCCTCGTCGCTGACGACCTGGAGCCCGCGCTTGGCCACGACCTCGTCGGGATCGCCCTCGCCGGCGAGCACGCCCTCCAGCACCTGACGGGCCAGCTTGTCGTTCAGCGCGCCGGAGGCGACCAGCTCGGTCACCCGGGCGACCTGCGCCGGGGTGATCGGCAGGTCGGCGAGCGCCACACCCGACTCGTTGGCCCGCCGGGCCAGCTCGCCCATCCACCACTTCCGGGCGTCGGCGGCCGGAGCGCCCGCCGCCACCGTCGCCTCGACCAGGTCGATCGCGTCGGCGTTGTGCATGGCGGCCATGTCGAGGTCGGATACGCCCCACTCCTGCTGGAGGCGCTTGCGCCGCGCCGACGGAAGCTCGGGCAGCGCGGCCCGCAGCTCCTCGACCCAGGCGGGGTCGGGCGCGATCGGCAGCAGGTCGGGCTCGGGGAAGTAGCGGTAGTCCTGCGCCTCCTCCTTCGACCGCCCGGAGGTCGTCTGGCCGGTGTCCTCGTGGAAGTGGCGGGTCTCCTGCACGACCCGGCCGCCCGCGACGAGGATGGCGGCCTGGCGCTCGATCTCGCCCCGCACCGCCCGCTCGACGCTGCGCAGCGAGTTGACGTTCTTGGTCTCCGTACGGGTGCCCCACTCGGCCGAGCCGCGCGGCATCAGCGAGACGTTGACGTCGCAGCGCAGCGAGCCCTGCTCCATCCGCACGTCGGACACGCCGAGGGAGCGCATCACCTCACGCAGCTCGGTGACGTACGCGCGGGCGACCTCCGGGGCGAGCCGGTCGGCGCCGACGATCGGCTTGGTCACGATCTCGACGAGCGGGATGCCGGCCCGGTTGTAGTCGACGATCGAGTAGTCCGCGCCGTGGATCCGCCCGGTCGCGCCGCCGACGTGCGTGGACTTGCCGGTGTCCTCCTCCAGGTGCACCCGCTCGATCTCCACGCGGACGACCTTCCCGTCCACCTCGACGTCGAGGTAGCCGTCCGTGCACAGCGGCTCGTCGTACTGGCTGATCTGGTAGTTCTTCGGCATGTCCGGATAGAAGTAGTTCTTCCGGGCAAACCGGCACCACTTCGCGATGGTGCAGTTCAGCGCGAGGCCGATCCGGATCGTCGACTCGATCGCCTTCTCGTTGGCCACGGGCAGCGCGCCGGGCAGCGCCAGGCACACCGGGCAGACCTGCGTGTTCGGCGGCGCGCCGAAGGTCGTCGGGCAGCCGCAGAACATCTTCGACGCGGTGCCCAGCTCGACGTGCGTCTCCAGCCCCAGCACCGGCTCGAAGCGCTCCAGCGCCTCGTCGTACGGCATGAGCGTCGCGATATCAGCCATGCTGGTAACCCAGTCCTTCCAATGCTTCGATCATGTCATTCCACCGGGTGCTCACGCCGCCGGTCCCTTCCTTCGGGCGACTAGAGCGCGGGCGCGCGGGACAGCAGCGGGCCGCCCCAGCGGCTCTCGAGGGCCTTCTCCACGGCGGCGCCCACCCGGTAGCAGCGGTCGTCGGCCAGGACCGGGGCCATGACCTGCAGCCCGACCGGCAGGCCGTCCTCGTCTGCCAGGCCGCACGGCACCGAGATCGCCGCGTTGCCGGCGAGGTTGGCCGGGATCGTGCACAGGTCGGCGAGGTACATCGCCATCGGGTCGTCGGCCCGCTCCCCGATCGGGAACGCGGTGGTCGGGGTGGTCGGCGAGACCAGCACGTCCACCTGCTGGAAGGCCGCCTCGAAGTCACGCATGATCAGCGTACGGACCTTCTGGGCCTGCCCGTAGTAGGCGTCGTAGTAGCCGGACGACAGGGCGTACGTGCCGAGCATGATGCGGCGCTTGACCTCGGGCCCGAAACCGGCCGCCCGGGTGAGCGCCATGACCTCCTCGGCGCTGCGGGTGCCGTCGTCGCCGACCCGCAGGCCGTACCGCATGGCGTCGAAACGGGCCAGGTTGGACGAGCACTCCGACGGCGCGATCAGGTAGTACGCGGGCAGCGCGTACGAGAAGGTCGGGCAGGAGACCTCGACGACCTTGGCCCCGAGCGACTCCAGCAGCTCGACGGCCTCGTTGAACCGGGCGAGCACGCCGGGCTGGTAGCCCTCCCCGCCGAGCTCCTTGACCACGCCGACCCGCATGCCCGCCACGTCGGCCTGCCGCGCGGCCTCCACGACCGGCGGGACCGGCGCGTCGATCGAGGTCGAGTCGAGCGGGTCGTGGCCGGAGAACGCCTCGTGCAGCAGCGCCGCGTCGAGCACGTTGCGGGCGAACGGCCCGGGCGTGTCGAGCGAGGACGCGAACGCGATCAGCCCGTAGCGAGACGAACCCCCATACGTCGGCTTCATTCCGACGATGCCGGTCACCGCGGCGGGCTGGCGGATCGAGCCGCCGGTGTCGGTGCCGGTGGACAGTGGCGTCTCGTAAGCGGACACCGCTGCCGACGAGCCGCCGGAGGAGCCGCCGGGGATCCGGGACAGGTCCCAGGGGTTGTGCGTCGGGCCGTACGCCGAGTTCTCCGTGGACGATCCCATCGCGAACTCGTCCAGGTTGGTCTTGCCGAGGATCACCAGGCCGGCCTCGCGCAGGCGGCGGGTCACGGTCGCGTCGTACGGCGGGCGCCAGCCTTCGAGGATCTTCGAGCCGGCGGTCGTCGGCATGTCGGTCGTGGTGAACACGTCCTTGTGCGCGATCGGCACCCCGGCGAGCGGGCCGAGCTTCTCCCCGGCCGCGATGCGCTCGTCGACCGCGCGGGCCTGCGCCAGCGCGGCCTCCGCGTCCACGTGCAGGAAGGCGTGGACCCGGCCGTCGACCTCGGCGATCCGGTCGAGGTGGGCCTGGGTGACCTCGACGGCGGTGACCTCCCGGGAGGCGACCAGCGCGCCGAGCTCGGCGGCGGTCTTGCGAATCAGGCTCATGCTTCCTCCCCGAGGATCCGCGGCACGCGGAAACGGTCGTCTTCCACGGCGGGCGCGCCGGACAGGGCGCTCTCGGGCGTGAGGCCGGGCCGCACCTCGTCGGGCCGGAACACGTTGGTCAGCGGCAGCGCGTGCGAAGACGGCGGAATGTCGTCGGCGGCCACCTCCGCGACGCGGGCGACGGCGCCGACGATCTGGTCGAGCTGGGTGGCGAAGTGGTCGAGCTCGTCGTCGGCCAGTGCCAGCCGGGACAGCCGGGCGAGGTGAGCGACCTCATCGCGGGTTATGGCGGACATGAGTCGTCGAACCCGTTTCATGCTGGAGATTGGACCTACCCATCCTAGGGCTCGTCGCCGCGCGCGGCCGACTCGGCGACGGCGCGTCACATGCTCTTAATACGATGCACGCGCCGTGGCCGATCCGCCGCGACGGCACAGAACCTCAGTGCGGTAGCTCAGTGCGGTAACTCAGTGCGATGCGAGCCGGG
>JADGHC010000232.1 GCA_019689655.1 Microbispora sp. | reverse complement strand
CCGCCCAAGCCGCAGCAGCCCGCCCCCGCGAACCCGGACGCGCTGCCTGCCCTGCGCGCCGAGGCCATGGAGGACAACGAGGTGGCCAGGGTCGTGCAGTGGCGGGGGCACACGCTGACGGTGCCGCCGTCCCCCGACGACTGGCCGGTGGACGTGGCCGAGGCCATGGAGAGCAACCAGCTCGTCAAAGGGGTGCGCAGCATGCTCGGTGACGAGCAGTGGCGGCGGCTGCGCGAGGCCGAGCCCGACATGAAGGTCAAGGACCTGAGTGACCTGGTCCAGCAGATCATGCGTCAGGCCTACAAGAGCAGTGTGGGGGAATCCTAGGCCTCCTGCGGCTGCTCGGCGGTTACGCGGACGCTGTGGAGGCGGATCTGCAGCGCTGGTACCAGGTGGATCTGCGGGAGTTGTGGCGGCCGGGCGGTGGCCTGTCGTGGCGGCGGTTGGGGGTGCTGTTGCGGTGGCTGCCTGCGGAGGCAGCCACCTGGCAGGTGTTGGGTCGGGCGTGGATGACCCGTACCGAGCATTTCCTGGCCGGGTTGTGGGAGTTGTGGGCCGAACGGCCGCATCCGGACCGGTTGGGGCCTGCGCATGATCCGTCGAAGAAGGCGTCGGTGGCGACTGCGTCGCAGTGGCACGACCGCCTGTTGGCGCAGCGTGAACGTATCCGCCGCCAGCGTGAGCAGCGTGAACAGCAGCAGCGGCAGGAGGCCGCTGGGTAGGAGGGGGTGGCAGCGGTGGCGGAAACCGTTGGGTACGCGGTCCTGCAGGTCATTCCCTCGGTCCGTAACATCCAAGCTGAGCTGCAGAAGGCGGTAGAGAAGCCTGCGGAGCAGGCGGGGCGGGAGTCGGGCCGTAAAGCCGGGCAGGAGTTGGCGTCCAGGGCTGCTGCTGCGGTGCGTCAGGGCGCGTCCCAGTTGCGGTCCGCGTTTGAGACGGCTGCGCAGGCCGCGTCTGTGGCGGCTGCTGCGACGGTGGGGTCTGCGTTTGTTGACGCCCTGGATTTGTCCAGGGCGCAGGGGCGTATCCAGGCTCAGCTGGGGGTGACGGAGGCTGAGGCTGGGCGGATCGGCGCGGTCGCCGGTGAGGTGTACGCCCGGGGGTTCGGGGAGAACCTGGGAGAGGTGTCTGATGCGGTCACGTTGGTGGTCCGCTCGATCGAGGGCATGGGGGACGCGTCGGATGCCGAACTGCAGGAGGTGTCCCGGCAGGCGCTGAATCTCGCGCAGACGCTGGGTGTCGACGTCAACGAGGCGACCCGGTCGGTGGCGAACATGATGCGCACCGGCCTGGTGGGCTCTGCGACTGAGGCGATGGATCTGCTGATCAGTGGCGCCCAGTTGGGTGCTGACGAGTACGGCGATCTCGCTGACACGATGCAGGAGTACTCCACCCAGTTCCGTGACCTCGGTTTGACGGGCGCGGAGGCGATGGGTCTGATCGTGCAGGGCATGGAGGCCGGCGCACAGAGCAGCGACAAGGTCGCCGACGCGCTGAAGGAGCTGAACATTCGTGTGACCGGGCTGGAAGGCCCGGCGGTGGAGGCGCTCGACGAACTCGGGTTGAACGCTGAGAAGATGGCCTCGGCGTTCGCGGTCGGCGGCCCGAAGGCCCGAGAAGCGTTGGACCAGATTCTGGACGGGCTGGAGAAAGTCGAGGACCCGGCGCTGCGCGACCAGTTGGCGATGGACCTGCTGGGTACGCAGGCCGAGGATATGGCTGATGCCCTGTACAACCTGGACCTGGATACAGCCGCACAGGGGCTCGGGGACGTGGCCGGGGCTGCGGAGGCTGCCGCGGACGCGTTGGAGCAGACGGATGCGCAGAAGTTCACCGCGGCGTGGCGGCAGTTGAAGCAGGAGCTGTCCGAGGAGCTGCTGCCTGTGCTGACTAGGGTCGCCGATTGGTTGACCAACAACATGGACACGGTCAAGACGGCCGGGGCCGCCGTGTTGGGTCTGGGTGCGGCGTGGGCGGGTCTCACAGCCGCGACGAAGACGGCGCAGGCGGTCGCTGGGGCGTGGAACATCGGCAAGGGCATCGCCGAGGGGGTAGGCGCCGGCGCCAAGGCTGTGGGTGACTTCGCGCAGCGCACCCGCCTGCTGGACGATGTGCGGCTGCGCGCCATGTACGCCGGGGACGCCATCAAGTCCGGCATGTCCAGGGCTGGGCAGGCGGTGAAGTCTGCTGCGAAAGCGACTACGTCGTTCGCGGCCGAGCAGGGCAAGGCTGCGGCGTCGACGGCCAAGCAGTGGGCCTCGGCGGCGGGGCAGCAGGTCAAGTCCCTGGCCGGGTTGGCCAAGCAGTGGACGGTGGTGGCTGCCGAGCAGGGCAAGGCTGCTTTGCAGGCTACCCGTGCCCGGGTTGCGATGATCGCGCAGGCGGCCACGCAGAAGGCGATCACGGTCGCGACCAAGGCGTGGACGGTGGCGCAGCGTGCCCTGAACCTGGTGCTGCGGGCCAACCCGATCGGGTTGATCATCACCGCGATCGGCCTGCTGGTTGCCGGGGTGGTCTGGGCGTACAACAACGTCGAGTGGTTCCGCGACGGGGTGAACGCCGCGTTCGAGGGCATCAAGACCGCAGCCCTGTGGCTGTGGGACAACGCGCTCAAGCCCCTGTTCACGTGGCTGACCGACGTGATCCAGACCCACGTTGCTCCCGTGGTGATGTGGCTGTGGTCCAACGTGGTCAAACCGGCGTTCGACGGGATCGCGGCGGCGGTGTCCTGGGCGTGGGACACGGTGATCAAACCGGCGCTGCAGGCGTTGTGGAACTTCACGCTGAACACGCTGGCCCCAGCCATCGTGTGGCTGTGGAAGAACGTGTTGCAGCCCGCGTGGAAGGGCATCTCCACGGCCGTGTCGTGGGCGTGGGAGAACGTGATCAAGCCCGCGTTTAACGCGATCAAGAACTTCGTCTCCAACACGCTGGGCCCGATCTTCACGTGGCTGTACGCCAACGTGATCAAGCCGGTGTGGGAGGGGATCAAGACTGCGATCTCCACTGCCTGGTCCGGCATCAAGATCGTGTTCGGCTGGCTCAAGGACGGCGTCAACGCCGTGAAGAAGGCGTTCGAGGTCGCCAAGGACGGGATCGACAAGGCGTGGAGCAAGCTGCAGTCGATCACCCGCAAGCCGGTCGAGTTCGTTGTCAACAGCGTCTACAACGAGGGCATCGTCCCGGTCTGGAACAAGGTTGCGGGCCTGGTCGGGATGAGTGAACTGAAGAAGATCACTCTGAAGTTCGCGTCCGGTGGCATCATGCCCGGGTACACGCCGGGCCGGGACGTGCACGAGTTCTTCTCCCCCACCGGCGGGCGGCTCCTGCTGTCCGGCGGTGAGGCGATCATGCGGCCGGAGTTCACCCGCGCGGTCGGCGCGGCCGGGGTGCACGCGATCAACGCCGTGGCACGTCGAGGTGGCACCGCGGGGGTGCGGCGGCTGCTGGGGTTTGCGTCCGGCGGCATCTACCCGGGGCCGGCGCAGCGGTTCGCCGGGGGTGGGATCTGGCAGCGTGTCGCCGATTTCGGGTCCTCCCTCAAGGACATCTTCGACGGCGACGGGTTGAAGGCCGCGGCGAAGAAAGTCTTGGACCCGCTGATCGAGACGATGCGCGGCGAGTTCACCCAGGGTCGGTGGGCCACGGCGATGGTCGGTGTGCCGCGGGCGATGGTCGACCGGCTGACCGGCTGGTTCAAGTCCACCGTCGGCGCCCTGCTGGGAGGGGACGGCAAGAAGGTCGCCAAGACCGCGGAGAAGTACCTCGGGGTCAGCGGGAACCCGAACCGGTTCACGCGCGCGTTCGGGATGAACGGACAGCCGTGGTGCGCCATGTTCGTTTCCGAAATGATCAAGGAGGCGAAGGCGCAGGAGGCGTACAACAACATCCGTTCTGCCGCCGTCTCCTCGTTCGCGAACAGCTCCCTGAAGGCGATCAGTCGCCTGTCGGACACCCGCCCCGGCGACCTCGCCGTCTACAGGGGCCGCGGCCCCGGAGGGTGGGGGCACATCAACATCATCGTCGACGACAACGGCGCCACCATCGGCGGCAACGAGTCGAACTCGGTGAAGCGGTCGACGACCTACGCGCAGCGGGCCGCGAAGTTCATGCGCCCCAAACAGTTGGCGTCCGGCGGTATCTGGTGGCAGGACGAACAGTTCAACAGCCCACGCACCACGCCGCCGCTCACCGAACTCCTGCGTGCACTGGACGCCACCACCTACGACCGGGGCGGCTGGCTCAAACCCGGCCTGACCGCGGTCTACAACGGCACCGGACGCCCGGAAGCCGTCTACACCGCGGCCCAGCAGCAGCGGCTGGAACGGCTGATCTCCGCTGTTGAAGCCGGGCAGGCCAGGGCCGGGCACACGTTCCACATCCACGGCGACGAGCCTCGGCGTACCGCTGACCGTGTGGTCACCGCGCTGCGTGACTACGAGGTGCTCCACCCAGCCCTGTAGAGGAGGTGCGCCGTGCCCATCCTGTACGTGCCGGCCGAACCGCCGCCCCCCACCCCCGAGGTGGTGGTGCCCGGCTACCGGGTCGGCGCGCCGCCGCGCATCACCTGGACCTCGGCGGCCGGTGCGGTCACGATCCTGTCCGACCCTGGCAGCGGGTACACGGTCGCACCCGGTGTGCGTGGCCTCGGCCTGCCCGCCTACCAGTACCATCGCACCGACACTGCGCTGGACGGCACCGTGGTGCGCGGGGTGCGCGCCGAGCCGCGGGAGCTGTTCGTGCCGATCTACATGGAGGCGCCCACGTTCACCGAGGTGTGGCAGATGCGCCGCACGCTCGCCGCGCGCCTGCACCCTGTGGAGGCTGACGGCGGCGGCGAGGGCGTGCTGGAGGTCGCGTTCGCCGACGGCTCCCGGCGGCGCATCCGCGCCCACTACACCGGCGGCATGGAGGGCTCGGAGGGGTCGGATGAGGCGGGGTTGTGCTGGGCGACCTACGGGCTGGAGTTTCTGGCGCAGCAGCCGTACTGGGAGCGTGCCCCGATCACCTACCGGTGGGCGATCGCTCCGGCCGAGGACACGTGGCTGCCGCTGCTGCCGATCAAGGTGCGGGATGCGGATGTGATCGGGCAGGGCATGACCATCGTCAACCCCGGCACGGTCAGGTCGTGGCCGGTGTGGACGATCACCGGGCCGCTGGACGGGTCCGCGGTCATGCGTAACCACACTCTCGGCCAGGAGCTGGAGTTCGCCGCCACGCTGAGCGAGGGCGAGCAGATCGTGATCGACACCCGGCCGCGCCGCAAAACAGTGCGGGACGACGCCGGGGTCAACATGTTCTCCGCACTCACCCCGGGGTCGGTGCTGTGGCCGTTGGCGCCTGGTCCCAACACCGTGGACGTGGAGTTGACCGGTTTGGACGACGACTCCCGCCTGGAGTTGGAGATCACCCCGCTGGAGTTGACCGCCTAGGAGGTGGCGCGTGGGCGAGTGGCTGCTGCTCGTGCGGGACGAGGCCCTGCAGCACATCGGTGTGGTGGAGGACGACTACGCGCTGGAGGCGGTGGAGCGGCACCTCGGCCTGGGGGCGTGGAAGGTTGAGGTGGCCGCGGACGGGCCGGGTGCTGAGCTGCTGCGCGCGGGGGCAGGGGTTCTTCTGGTCGACTCCGAGACCGGGGAGACGCTGGTGTCGGGGCCGATCCGCCCGCAGGAGACCCAGCGTGCGGTGGACGGGTACACGCTGACGGTGTCCGGGGTGACCGACACGGCCCTGCTGTCGCGCTTGTGCTGGCCCAAGCCGGGCCAGGACATCCCTGATACGGGGGCGACGCAGGACGACGCCTACTACGTGGTGGCTGGTGAGGCCGAGACGGTGATGTTGACCCTGGTCGACGTCAACGCCGGTTCATCGGCCAGGGAGGAGCGGCAGGTTCCGGGCCTGGTGGTGCCCGCGTCCCAGGACCGCGGCCCGGTGATCGAGTCCAAGACCCGGTTCGACAACCTCCTGGATGTGTTGTGGGGGATCGGCTCGGTGGCTGGGCTCGGGGTGCGGGTCGTGCAGCAGGGCAGCGACCTGGTGGTGGACGTCTACGAGCCGGTCGACCGCTCCGACGAGGTCCGTTTCGGTGTCGGGTTGGGCAATCTCGCCGAGTACACCTACAGCCTGACTCCGCCCGAGGTGACCGACATCGTGGTCGGTATCGGCGGTGAGGGCCAGGCCAGGGTGTTCTACCGGTTCATCCAACGTGACGTTCTGTGGCCGGATCTGGTCGTTGAGGAGTTCGTCGACCGTCGGGACGTCGATCCGGACGCTGACCCGTTGGATCCTGACTATGTGGACCCGGATGCTGTGGCCGCCCAGTCTGCTGCCGAGCGGTTCGCCGAGGCAGGCGGCAAGGCCAGCGTCCAGTTCTCCCCGATCGACACGGACGCGGTGCGGTGGGGCCGCGACTACTGGCTCGGTGACGTGGTCACCTGCGAGACCGAGATCGGTCCCGTCACCGACGTGATCCGCGAGGTCCGCTACACGCGGTCGGCCGAGGACGGGCAGCGCGTCGAGCCGCTGATCGGGGAGCCGCAGGACACCCCAGCCATCTACAAACGCGTCGCCCGGCTGCGGCGCGACGTCGACCAGCTCCAGACCAGGAGGTGACCAGTGGCCGAGGAGTACGGCGTCTTCGCGACGACGCCGACCGCGTCAGAGACCCAGGCCGCCCGCCTGTTTCGCAGGTTCACCATGTCGGGCGTGGTGCCCCCGGGCGGGGTGGACGGCGGTGAGGGCCTGGAGGTCACCGCCGACGGCACCAGCGCGGTCACGGTCGGCACCGGCTACTGCATCGCTGGGGGCTACTGGTACCGCAACACCAGCCCGTTGCAGGTGCCGATCACCGCCAACGCCTCCGGGATGCCGCGTATGGACCTGCTGGTGGTGCGCGCCGACCCGGCCGCCGACGAGTGCTCCCTGGAGTGGCTGGTCGGCACTCCAGGCAGCGGGGATGCTCCGGCGCCGACCCGCACCAGCGACGACATCTGGGAGGAGCCGCTGGCTGTGCTCACCCTGCCCGCGGGGGCCACCTCGGCTGGTCCGGGCTCGGTGGCCATGGCCCGGAACTTCAGCGCGGCGGGGGGCGCTGTGGTGGACCTGGACGGGGCAGGTCATGACACGCTGCCTCCGGGCGGGCTGCGGCTGGCCTCCGATGGGCGGCTGTTGGTGCGGGACGGCAGTGGTGTGGACCGGCTGGTGGCGCACACCGGCTATCCGACGGCGTGGCAGCCGCTGACCCTGCGGTCCGGCTACCAGCAGGCGTCGTCCGGGCATGCGCCGGCGTGGAGGTGGGACGCGCCCGGCCTGGTCCGGCTGCGCGGCACGATCACCCGCAGTAATGGGCAGCCGCTGCCGACCGGCGACTATGTGGCGACCGTTCCGGCTGCGATCCGCCCCAGCGCGTTCGTGCGCTACGTGTGTCCGGCTCATGCCACCGGTCCCGGCTGGTCGGTGCGTGGGGAGATCCGCCCGACCGCGGCGACCAATCCGGGGCAGCTGGTGATCTGGCACCAGTACTCCCCGGAGTGGATGGCGCTGGACGGCTGGACCTACCCGATTTAAGGAGACGCCATGGCGCGGTACTGGTTCGGCGGGGCGCCCGCCGACGTGGTGGTGGCGGCCGGAGACCAGCACGATTTCCCCGGCGGCGAGGTGGGGCAGGTCGCCGTGCTCATGCCGGGCGTGACCCTGTGGTGCTGGGACTACACCACTGGGGACAGGGTGACTGATCTGCTGGACGCCAACGGCAATCCGGTCACTGAGCTGACCGCAGATTCCCGTGGGCTGGTGCCGCGGTTTCGCGGCCCTGACAGTGTGGAGCGGCTGTTGATCGGGCAGCCGCCATCGGACGACCCGGAGGCGGAGGTCCCGCCGAAGCACACCATCCTCACCACGAGCTATCCGGACATCGTGGAGGGGCTGCGGTCCAGGATCTCCGCGTTGGAGGCGGATTCGGGCGGCGAGTACACCGCGAGTGCGCACCCGCTGGTGTGGACCATGTCCGGGGACCTGGACACCAAGACCTCGCCGTTCAGTGCCGCGAACCTGGACGGCCGCGATCAGACCGTCACGCATGTGCGGGCTGCGGTGGCCGAGGCCGCAGGTGACGCCGAGGTTGATGTGACCATCTACACGGTGGACCCGGACACGGGCACGCCGACCGCGCGTGAGGTCATCACGCTGGATGCCGACCACCTGGACGTGACCGTGGAGCCGACGTGGGTGGTGCCGGACGGGCAGCACCTCACGGTCGGTGTTGAGGTCGTGGCCCCGGGTACGGGGCTGCGGGACCTGATCGTGCAGGTGATGACCCGGTGAGCATCACCGTTGCCAACCGGTTGTTCGGGCCGGTGCCTGATCCGGTGACCAACCAGACTCTGGCGGACTCGGCTGAGACCGGCACGGTCACGGTCGCCAACCCTGCTGACCGGGCGGTCTACGACGACAGCAACCTGGTTTACGACCTGCCCGGTGTGCTGGTCCGGTCCGGCTACCACCGGGGTACCACCGTGCACGGCACCCCGGCGCTGACCGCGGCGCTGCCGTCTGCGCCGTGGGCTATCCGCTGGTACATGCGGCTGCCGCGCACCCAGCTCGCCGGGTACGGGGAGGACGAGGTTCGCATCCCGATCCGGTGGGCGGACGGGACAGCGCTGATTGCGTATGAGACCACCGCGGGCAACACGTATGCGCGGCGGGTCGGCACCGATCTGGCGGCCGCGCCGGTCGGCCCGGCCGGTACCGGTAACGCGGTGCCCGTCAACCAGGTGCTGCGCTGGGAGATCGTGTGTGACGGGGTGGACACCGAGGTGCGGGTGTATGCGGGGCATGGCACCGCTAGCCCGCGCATCATGACCTGGGCCGGGTGGGTGCCGGTCGGCCCGGTGTCCTGGACCGGGTACCGGTACCGCCGCCGCACCACACTGCGGTGGGGCGACCAGGGGCCGGAGGTCGCCCAGTTGCAGCAGGAACTCATCGACCTGGGGTACGACCTAGGCCAATGGGGCGCTGACGGAGACTTCGGGAACGCCACCCTGTTCGCGGTGCAGGAATTCCAAAGCGACTACGGGCTCACCCCGGTGGACGGCGAGCCAGGCCCGGAAACCCGCGCCGCAATGGACCTCGCCCTCGGCCGCACTCCGGACCCGCTGTGGATCTCCCATGTGGCGGTGGCGGACACCGCGGATTGGATCGGCCCGGCCGACCCGCCGCCCGCCCCGCCCGCTGAGCCGCCCGTGCTCCGTATCGGCATGCCCATCTGACCCTCGTAGAGAGACCGACTCCTATGCCTCGACCTGAGAAGTTCG
>JADGHC010000231.1 GCA_019689655.1 Microbispora sp. | reverse complement strand
GGCCAAGCGCGGGGGCTCGTCCTCCACCCGGTCGTACACCGGCGGGAGCCGGACGCCCGGCGGGGCGGACGGCGATATTCCGGCCCCTCCCCGTACGGCTAACGGCACGCCGCCGGGGACGGACCAGGCCGGAGGCGAGCAGGCCGCCATGACCTGGCTGACGGAGGAGATGCGGGCCGCGGGGCTCCTCGGTGAATATCCGGCGGGCCCGGCGGAGTGAGGACATGCCGAGACCGGGGGCTCTGTCCGAGCCCCCGGTACGGCCGCCGCGGCGTTCGGCGCCCGGCCCGCGGGCCGAGGTCTCAGTACGACTCGTAGGCGGGGCCGGCGAGCTGGGCCACGTCCTGCGCGCCGTCCCCGATGAGCTTCGCCCCCAGGTCCGCCAGGGCCCGCCCGGCGGCCAGCTCGTCGCCGATCTCCGGCACCGGCCGGTCGGCCGGGTTGCGGCGGGCTCGGCCGACGCTCTCGTGACGTCGCCCCGCGGGCGTGTACAGCACGGCGGTCGCGGTGGTGACGTCGTCGTTGTCGTCCTCGTTCACGAAGACCTCGACGGTCCAGCGCTTCGATTGCATGTCGGACCACCTCCAGGACTCCAGCATCTCTCCGGCCCGCGGGCCCCCGGCACCGGCCCCTGGACAAGGACCCGCACCTGCGGTCGCCGGCCGGCGGGGCCGCATGAAGAGGACCCGGGTGGGCAGAGGGCCCGGTGCGTGTCCCCATCGGCGACGGCCCGGCCGGCCCCTCGTCTCGCCGGTGAGAACGGCAAGGTCAGGAAGGAGCGTCATGTCCGGCCCGATCATCGTCGGCACCGACGGCTCGCCCGCCGCGACGGCCGCCGTGCGGTGGGCCGCGGACGACGCCGCCCGCCGCGGCTGCCCGCTGCGCTTCGTCTCCGTCGTGGACCACTGGGCGTACGGCGTCCCGAAGCTCCCCACCACCGGCGGCGATCCGCTCACCGCCCACGCCGAGCGGGCGCTGTCCGCCGCGGAGGCGGTGGCCCGCGAACGGCAGCCGGACGTGAAGATCAGTACGGAGATCATCGAAGGCATCCCCGCCCGCATCCTGCGGGACAAGGCCAAGGAGGCCGTCGAGATCGTGCTCGGCAGCACGGGACTCGGCGGCTTCGCCGGCATCGTCGTCGGCTCGGTCAGCAGCCACGTCGCCGGGCACGCCCCCTGCCCGGTCGTCGTCGTACGGCCCGGCTGGAGCGGCGGCAGGGGGGAGATCGCGGTGGGCGTGGACGACTCGCCCGAATGCGAACCCGCCCTGGCGTACGCCTTCGAGCAGGCCGCGGCGTACGGCGACGCGCTGCGGGCCGTGCACGCCTGGAAGCTTCCCGCCCATCCGCTCGCGCCGGAGATCACCTACGACGTGGAGGAGGTGCGCGAGGCGCGGCGGCGCGTGATGCGGGAGATGCTGGCGGACGCCCGGGGACGGCATCCCGAGGTGCCGGTGCGCGAGGAGATCGTGTACGGGCACCCGGTCGACGCGCTCGTCCAGGCCTCACGCGGCGCCGATCTGGTCGTGGTCGGCTCCCACGGCAGGGGCGCGCTGGGCGCGGCGATGCTCGGCTCGGTCAGCCGGGGCGTCCTGCACCACGCCGAGTGCCCGGTCGCCGTGGTGCGGTCCCCGTCGGCGCCCTGACCCGGGCGACCATCTCGCCGATGAGCGGTGTCGGCCGGTGCCGCCATCGGGGCGCGCGCCGTCGATCCGAGCTCGTTCATGCGGGCACGATCCGGGCCCGCCCGCGCGCCGCGGACGGGCCCGGAGGGTGGTGCTTCACTTCCGCTTCTGCTCGGCCCCCGGCATCTCGATCGGGATTCGCTTGCGCTCCTCACGCTCCTCGGCGAGCCGCACGCTCACCTCGAGGATTCCCTTGTCGTAGGTGGCCTTGACGTCGTTTTCGTCGACGTTCTGCGGCAGCGTGACCGAGCGGGTGAAGGATCCGTACCGGAACTCGGTGCGGTGCGCCTGCCGCTCCTCGTGCCGGCGCTCGGCGTGGATGGTCAGCACGCCGTTCGACACGGTGATCTCCACGTCCTTGTCCGGGTCTATCCCGGGCAGTTCGGCGCGCAGCACATACCGGCCGTTCTCGATGTAGTCCTCGAGCCGCATCTGCTGCCCGGCCATCGGCCGGAGCGCGGCCATCGGCGCCTCGAGCAGATCGAACAGGTCGGGGAACAGCCCCCGGGACTCCCGTCGCATGGGAAGGCTCATTGCCAGTCACCCCCGTCCGGCAGAATGCATCGAGGGACACGTACCCGGAAACAGTCGGACGAACGCCACATCCAGGCCGCCGGGATGCCGCGCGAATGGCGCCGTCGGCCTGCCGGCGGTGCCGGACACCCGAGCGGTACGGCACGCCGGGGCCGCCGGAGACGGGTGCGGCGGCGCCGGCATGGCAGGCCCGGGCGAGAGGAGCGCACGATGAGGTTCGTACGCGAAGGCGACATCAAGGCCACCCGGCCCACCCACTGGCACGGGCCGGTGACCGACGAGGAGTACCGGGCCGGTCTGAGGTGACCGGCGTCCGGACGTGTTTCCCCCGCACGCGAGCGCGCGGCGTGCGGACGCGTTCCGCCGGTGTCTCAGCCGGAATGAGCCGCCGGTCTCAGCCGGTGAAGACGACGAGGTCGGCGCGGGAGCGCACGTCGTGGCGGGCGTAGTACCGCTCCTCCTGCTCGGCCCAGCGCTTCCAGTGGGGCGCGTACACCTCGCCGTCGCGGGCGAGCGCCCGCGCCCGGCGGATCTCCTCGCCCGCCTCCAGCCACACCAGCCCGCTGAGGTACGGCCCGGCCTCGCGGGGTCCGCAGCCCACGCCCTCGATCACGAGGATGCCCGTCGCGGGAACCTCGTGCCATTCGGCGTACCGGCCCCGCGTCCAGTCGTAGCGCCGCCATCGCGCCCGCTCCCCGCGGCCCAGGGGACGCAGCACCCACTCCAGCAGGGCGTCCACCCCGGCCTGCAGGCCGTCCCAGCCGTCGTACAGGTCGTCCATGCGTACGACCGGTGCGGCGAGCGCGGCGGCCACGGCGGTGGCCAGCGTCGACTTGCCCGAGCCCGAGCGTCCCTCGACGGCCAGGACGCGGGTGCCGCCCGCGCGGGCGGGCCGCGTACGCAGCCAGCGCGCGATCGCGAAGTGATCGGGGGTCACGCGTGCCGAGCCTAACGGGGCGCCGGCACGGCGAGTCCGCACGCCCGGGGCCATGTACACCCCGGGCCGCGTACGCGGAGCGGCCCGGAGGAACCGATTCCTCCGGGCCGCTCGCCGAAGCCTTGCCCCCGCTACACGCCGGCGCGGGTGGGGCGGCGGATGTCGCTGGTCTGCTCCTGCCACTCGGGGGCCTCCCGCCCCTTCTCCTCGGCGATCTCCTCCATGCGCAGGGCGATCCCCATGGCGAAGAACGTCGGCGCCCATTCGCCGACGAACAACGCCCAGCGGTCGGCCCGTTCGACACCGGCCGCCTCGAACTTGTTCGAGATGATCCACGAGACGATCGACATGCCGATCGACCCGAACGCGGCTCCGTACATGACGTTGGAGCGCAGGCCCATTCTGTGGAGTGTGCTGATCATGCGTGTCCCCCTTGTGGTGATTTGCACCATTTCGGGGCGTACCCGGCCTGTCCTCCCGTAACCAGCCGGGCCCGCGACGCCGTGCGATACTCGCGACCGCGCATGCGGCGGCGACGTGGTGGCCGCGCGGCCGGACCGAGGGGAACGTCATGGAAGTTCTGGGCATCGACATCGGCGGTTCCGGGATCAAGGGCGCCACGGTGGACACGGTCGCCGGTGTGCTCACCCGGGAGCGTCTGCGGGTCCCGACGCCGCGGCCCGCCGTGCCCGGGGCCGTCGCCCGGGCCGTACGCGAGATCGCCGAGCACTTCTCCTGGACCGGACCGATGGGCGTGGCCTTCCCCGGAGTGGTCCGCGACGGAATCGTCGGGACGGCGGCCAACATGGACCCGTCGTGGATCGGGGTGAGGGGCGCCGAGCTGTTCGGCGGGCAGGCGGTCGTGCTGAACGACGCGGACGCGGCCGGCCTCGCCGAGATGACCTTCGGCGCGGGCCGGGACCGGCGCGGCGTCGTGCTCGTGCTGACCTTCGGCACCGGCATCGGCAGCGCCCTCTTCGTGGACGGCGTGCTGGTGCCCAACACCGAGTTCGGCCACATCGAGATCCGCGGCAAGGACGCCGAGCGCCGCGCCTCCGACCGGGTCCGCGAGGAGAAGGACCTGAGCTGGAAGAAGTGGGCCCGGCGGGTGGAGGAGTACCTCGGGCGCATGCGCGACCTGCTGTCGCCCTCGCTGATCGTGATCGGCGGCGGCGTGAGCAAGAAGGTGGACAGGTTCCTGCCGTACGTCGATCTCGGGGACACCCCGGTGGTGCCGGCGGCGCTGCGGAACGAGGCCGGGATCATCGGCGCGGCGATGGCGGCGGCGGGGGCCGTCCGGGTCCCCTGAGCGGACGCGGGGCCCGGGGCGTGGTTCCTCGCCGGACAGATCTCCCTTATTCCTACCTGGACAGCAGGTAATATGGCTGCCATGATGACCCCATGAGTTCCTCGGGGAGGCTGACCCAGCGCCGGCACATCGACCTGCTGCGCGTCTGCGCCGCCGCCTGTTGACGACCGCGGTCACCACCGTCCGGTACGCCACGAGGTAAGGAGAGGCATGTCCCACCCCAACGTGATCGACTATGCGGAGCGCGGGCACGAGCAGGGCCACGAGCCCCCCGGTCTCGGGCAGGGATCGGTGCTCGGCGTGCTGCCGGTGCCGGAGACCGGCGCCGTGCTGATGATCGTGGGCTACCTGGTGCCCGCGGGAGGCGCGGCGGAGGTGCCGGCCGAGCGGAAGCCCGTGGCCGCCGTCCCGGCGCCGCGGCGGGCCGCCTCCGGCGAGGAGGACCTGGTCCTGGACCGGGCCGCGCGGGTGGTCCGGGTCGGCGGCGAGGAGATCGAGCTCACCTATCGGGAATTCGAGCTGCTCGACTACCTCAGCTCGTCCCCGGGCCGGGTCTACAACCGCCGACAGCTCATGGCGGCCGTCTGGGACAGGTACGACAACGAGGGCGGGCGCACGGTCGACGTGCACGTCCTGCGGCTGCGCCGCAAGCTGGGCCGGTACGCCGGACGGATCGTGACCGTCCGCAACGTGGGGTACAAGTACCAGCTCCCGCGCCGCCCCTGACGCCGCCCGGCGTGCCCCGCCGGAAAACGGCTGGCAGATCGGCGGCGGACGTTGCCTATCCTTAGGCACGCAATGAACACGCTCGCCGATCTCCAGGCCCGCCTCCCCGACCTGATGCTGCGCGACCGGCGCAGGCTGCGCCGCCGTCTCGACGGCATGCGCCGGGTCCGCGACCGCGCCGCCCGCCAGTCCATCGTCCAGGAGATCGCGGGGGACGTGGAGGCCGCCGAGCGCCGCGTGGCCGCCCGCCGCGCGGCCGTCCCCGCCATCGGCTACCCTCCCGAGCTGCCGGTCACCCGGCACAAGGACGACCTGCTCGCGGCCATCAGGGACAACCAGGTCGTGATCGTGGCCGGCGAGACCGGGTCGGGGAAGACCACCCAGATCCCCAAGATCTGCCTGGAGCTCGGCCGGGGAGTCCACGGGGTCATCGGTCACACCCAGCCGCGCCGCATCGCCGCCCGCACGGTCGCCGAGCGCATCGCCGAGGAGCTGTCGATCGAGCTGGGGGACGTGGTCGGCTACAAGGTCCGATTCACCGACCACTCCAGCGACGGGACGATGGTCAAGCTGATGACCGACGGCATCCTGCTCGCCGAGATGCAGACCGACCCGCTCCTGCTGCAGTACGACACGCTGATCGTGGACGAGGCGCACGAGCGCAGCCTCAACATCGACTTCATCCTCGGCTATCTCAAGCAGCTCCTCCCCAAGCGGCCCGACCTGAAGGTGATCATCACCTCGGCGACCATCGACCCCGAGCGGTTCGCCCGGCACTTCGCGGGCCCGGACGGGGAGCCGGCGCCCGTGATCGAGGTGTCCGGGCGCACCTACCCCGTGGAGGTGCGCTACCGCCCGATCGGGGAGGACGACGACCAGACGCAGGCCATCGTCGACGCCGTGGACGAGCTGTGCGCCGAGGGGCCGGGCGACATCCTGGTCTTCCTCAGCGGCGAACGGGAGATCCGCGACACCGCCGACGCGCTCAAGGGCCGCCCCGAGGAGGTCCTCCCGCTGTACGCGCGGCTGTCGGCGGCCGAGCAGCACCGGGTGTTCCAGCCGCATAAGGGCCGCCGGATCGTGCTGGCCACCAACGTCGCCGAGACCTCGCTGACCGTGCCGGGCATCAAGTACGTGATCGACCCGGGCACGGCGCGGATCTCCCGCTACAGCCACCGCCTGAAGGTGCAGCGGCTGCCGATCGAGCCGATCTCCCAGGCGTCGGCCAACCAGCGCAAGGGCCGCTGCGGCCGTACGTCGGACGGCGTGTGCATCCGGCTCTACTCCGAGGAGGACTTCCTGTCCCGCCCGGAGTTCACCGACCCGGAGATCCTCCGTACGAACCTGGCGAGCGTCATCCTGCAGATGGCCTCGCTGGGCCTGGGCGACATCGAGGCGTTCCCGTTCGTGGAGCCGCCGGACAGCCGCCAGATCAGGGACGGCATCAACCTCCTGCTGGAGCTCGGCGCCATCGTGGACAAGGGCGCCGGCCGGGAGGCCGGGAAGGGGCCGCAGCTCACGCCGCTCGGGCGCAAGCTGGCCCAGCTTCCGATCGACCCCAGGCTCGCCCGCATGGTGCTGGAAGCCGACAAGAACGGCTGCGCCCGCGAGGTGATGATCATCGCCGCCGCGCTGTCGATCCAGGACCCGCGCGAGCGGCCGGCCGACAAACAGCAGGCGGCCGACGAGAAGCACCGCCGCTTCGCCGACAAGGAATCGGACTTCCTGACCTATCTCAACCTCTGGAACTACCTGCGCGACAAGCAGAAAGAGCTGTCGTCGAGCGCGTTCCGGCGGCTGTGCAAGGCCGAATACCTCAACTACCTGCGGGTACGCGAGTGGCAGGACATCGACAGCCAGCTCCGCCAGGTGGCCAGGACGCTCGGTATCGTGCCCAACAGCACGCCGGCCGACCCCCAGCGCATCCACCAGTCGCTGCTGGCCGGCCTGCTGTCGCACATCGGCGTCAAGGACGTCACCGACAAGCGCCGCCAGGACGGCCGCAGGCCGATCACGGAGTACATCGGCGCGCGCAACGCCCGCTTCGCCATCTTCCCCGGCTCGGCGCTGGCCAAGGCGCAGCCGCAGTGGGTGATGTCGGCCGAGCTGGTGGAGACCTCCCGGCTGTGGGCCCGGGTCAACGCGAAGATCGAGCCGGAGTGGATCGAGCCCCTCGCGCAGCACCTGGTCAAGCGCACCTACAGCGAGCCGCACTGGGAGAAGGACCAGGCCGCCGTGGTCGCGTTCGAGAAGGTCACGCTGTACGGCGTGCCGATCGTGACCGAGCGGAAGGTCAACTACGGCCGCATCGACCCCGAGCTGAGCCGCGAGCTGTTCATCCGCCACGCGCTGGTCGACGGCGACTGGCGCACCCACCACAAGTTCTTCCACGACAACCGCAAGCTGCTCGAGGAGGTCGAGCGGCTGGAGGAGAAGGCCCGCCGCCGCGACATCCTCGTGGACGACGAGACGCTGTTCGACTTCTACGACCAGCGCATCCCCGCCGAGGTGGTCTCCGGCAGGCACTTCGACAGCTGGTGGAAGAAGGCGTCGCGGGAGACCCCCGACCTGCTGACGTTCTCGCCGGAGATGCTGGTCAACGACAACGCCGGGGTCAGCGCGCGGGACTACCCCGACGCCTGGCGGCAAAACGGCCAGCGGATGCGGCTGACCTACCGCTTCGAGCCCGGCTCCGTGGAGACGGGGGAGGCGGACGGCGTGACCGTCCACATCCCGCTCGCCGTGCTCAACCAGGTCGACCCGACCGGCTTCGACTGGCAGATCCCCGGCCTGCGCCACGATCTCGTCACCGCGCTCATCCGGTCGCTGCCGAAGAACCTGCGCCGCAACTTCGTGCCCGCCCCCAACTACGCCAAGGCCGTCCTGGAACGCGTACGGCCCGGCAGCGAGCCGATCCTCGACGCGCTGGAACGCGAGCTGCGCGCGCTGACCGGGGTGGAGGTGCCGCGCGAGGCGTGGGCGCTCGACCAGATCCCCGCGCACCTGCGGATCACCTACCGGGTCGTCGACGACCGCAAGCGCATGGTGGACGAGGACAAGGACCTGGAGGCGCTCAAGCGGCGGCTCGCGCCGAAGCTGCGCGCCACGCTGTCGAAGGCCGCCGACGACCTGGAACGCACCGGCCTGCGCGCCTGGACGATCGGCACGCTGCCCAAGGTGTTCGAGCAGGGCAGGCTGCGCGCGTACCCGGCCCTGGTGGACGAGGGCACGAGCGTCGCGGTCCGGATGTTCGAGACCGAGCGCGAACGCGACCGGGTCATGTGGGCGGGCACCCGGAGGCTGCTGCTGCTCAACGTGGTCAACCCGGCCAAGGCCATCCTGCGTACCCTGACCACCGCGCAGAAGCTCGCCCTCAGCCGCAGCCCGCACGGCGGGGCCGTGGCCCTGTTCGACGACTGCACGGCGTGCGCCGCCGACAAGCTGATGGCGGAGGCGGGCGGGCCCGCCTGGGACGAGGCCGGATTCGAGCGGCTGCGCGACCACGTGCGGGCCGCGCTGTACGAGACGACCGAGGAGGTCGTCGCCCGGGTGGAGCGCATTCTGACCGTCTGGCACGCGGCGCAAAGCCGGCTCGCCGCGCTGGGCGGCGGCGCGGCCGACCTCACGGCCGACATCGCCGACCAGCTCGACGGGCTGGTGTACGACGGGTTCGTCACCGAGACGGGGTACGACCGGCTGCCGGACGTGCACCGCTACCTGCGTGCCGTCGAGCGCCGGCTCGACAAGCTCCCCGACGACCCCCGCCGCGACCGCGAGTGGATGCACCGGGTGCACGACATCGAGGACGAGTACCGCGACCTGCTCGACCGGCTGAAGCCCGATGAGCGGGACGCGAAGGCCGTACGGGACATCCGGTGGATGATCGAGGAACTGCGGGTGAGCTTCTTCGCCCAGCAGCTCGGCACCCCCACCCCGGTCTCGGAAAAGCGCATCCGCAAGGCCATGCAGCAGGCCGAGTCCGCCGCCCGGTCCGCCTGACGCCGGCGTTCCGTACAGGCCGGGTCCGCCGCCCGGTCCTCCCGGCGCCGGCCGCTCGCGGGCGCCGGGAGGCGGCGGTCTGTCCCAAGCAGGGGGTTGGGAGGCGGGGCTCAGCGGCCCAGGGCGGCGCCGATCAGGGCGCGGGGATCGGCCGCGCC
>JADGHC010000230.1 GCA_019689655.1 Microbispora sp. | reverse complement strand
CCCGGGCGGCACCCGTAGAGCCAAACAAGAATGGATCTTCCGGTTCCCGCCGGGCGTCCGATCACTTGAGCTTGGTGCCCGCGGACTTGAGCTGCCGGCAGGCCTCGACCACGCGCGCGGCCATGCCGGCCTCGGCCGCCTTGCCGTACGAGCGCGGGTCGTAGGTCTTCTTGTTGCCGACCTCGCCGTCGACCTTCAGCACGCCGTCGTAGTTGCGCATGATGTGATCCACGATCGGGCGGGTGAAGGCGTACTGGGTGTCGGTGTCGATGTTCATCTTCACCACGCCGTACGAGATCGCCTCGTGGATCTCCTCCAGGGCGGAGCCGGAGCCGCCGTGGAAGACCAGGGAGAACGGCTTGTCCTTGCCGTACTTGGCGCCGACGGCCTCCTGGATCTCCTTGAGCACGCTCGGGCGCAGCTTGACGTGGCCCGGCTTGTACACGCCGTGCACGTTGCCGAAGGTGGCGGCCACGATGTAGCGGCCACGCTCGCCGAGCCCGAGGGTGTCGGCGACGGCCAGCGCGTCCTCCGGCGTCGTGTAGAGCTTCTCGTTGATCTCGCCGACGATGCCGTCCTCCTCGCCGCCGACCACGCCGATCTCGATCTCCAGGATGACCTTGGCGGCGGCGGTCTTGTCGAGCAGCTCACTGGCGATCTGGAGGTTCTCGTCCAGCGGCACGGCGGAGCCGTCCCACATGTGGGACTGGAACAGCGGGTCCTGACCGCGCGCGACGCGCTCGGCGGAGATGTCCAGCAGCGGGCGGACGAACTTGTCGAGCTTGTCCTTCGGGCAGTGGTCGGTGTGCAGCGCCACGGTCACCGGGTACTTCTCGGCGACAACACGGGCGAACTCGGCGAACGCCACCGCCCCGGTGACCATGTCCTTCACCGTGGTGCCGGAGAGGAACTCCGCGCCACCGGTCGACACCTGGATGATCCCGTCACTTTCCGCCTCCGCGAAGCCACGCAGCGCGGCGTGCAGGGTCTGCGACGAGGTCACATTGATCGCCGGGTACGCGAAGCCGCCCGCTTTGGCGCGGTCGAACATCTCGGCGTAGACCTCTGGAGTCGCGATAGGCATGCGAAGTCATCTCCTTCTGACGGTATGCGGCGTGGCAAGTATCCCGAAGGCCGGGCCGATCGGGAAAGCCGGGTATGCGGGACGCCCGGAAAGCGGCGGTCTTTGCGCGCTTCACGGTTTTCCACAGCCCTGCCGCTTCTCAGTCTCATCTCCCCCGGGACGGGTAGGCTCGCCCCGTGGACGCGCTCTTGGATCTTCTTGACCCGAAGTGGTGGCTGAGCATGCTCGGCGCCTTCGCGACGATCGGCGTCATCGCCATCGTATTCGCCGAGACGGGACTGCTCGTCGGCTTCTTCCTGCCCGGCGACTCGCTGCTGGTAACCGCTGGAATTTTCAGCACCGCCGCCGCCGCACGGGGATTCGGGATCGAGCCTCTGTCACTTCCCGCGCTGCTGATCGGCGCACCGCTGGCGGCCGTCGCGGGGGCGCAACTGGGCCACTTCCTCGGCGCGAAGGTCGGCAGGAAGCTGTTCGACAAGCCGGACTCCCGGCTGTTCAAGAAGGAGCACGTCGAGAAGGCGGAGTACTACTTCGAGAAGTTCGGCCCCGCCAAGGCCGTGGTCGCCGCGCGGTTCATGCCCATCGTCCGCACCTTCATGAACCCGGTGGCCGGTGTGCTGGAGATGGACGCGCGCCGCTTCTTCGTCTGGAACGTCGTCGGCGGCGTCGTCTGGGTCGAGGCGCTGCTGCTGCTCGGCTACTTCCTGGGCTCCAAGGTCGAGGGCATCGACAAGTTCATCCTCCCCGGGGTCTTCGTCGTCGTCGTTTTGTCGGTGGTTCCGATCGTCCGCGAGGTGATGAAGAACCGCCGCGCCGCCACCGCCGTGCCCAAGGGCCGCCACCACGCCCCCCGCTGACGCGGCCGGCGGCACACGCCGGCCGCCGGCGGGTGACCTGCGGGGACGTGCCGCCGCGCGGGAAGTGACCGGTCGGTACGGAGATATGCCTCACACCGGCTACTCTCCCGAGTGTGGGACGCCACAGGTCTGATCCCCTCGGCATCGGCAGGCTGGCGCTGGCCGGCCTGGCGGTCGTGCTGCTGCTCGCCGTGATCGTGATCGGCGCGAGAGCGCTGCTGTCCACGTTCGAGCCGGGGGAGCCCTCCGCCGACGGGCCGTCCACTCCGCCGGTCCAGCCCTCCGCGACGGCCTCCACGGCCCGGGTGCCCACCGTCCGCGTGGTCTGCCGGGCCGACCGGTGCCCCGTGTTCATCCGGGTGCCCGGGGGCGACGTGCTCATCGATCGGGACCTGACTCGGGGCGAGCAGGCGTCCTACTTCCAGCCCGAGCTCGACGTCGTCCTCGACGACGCGAGCGTCGTGGAGGTCTACGAGAACGGCACTGAACGACCTCCCGGGCCACCCGGCCGGCGGCAGGCGTTCAGTGTGAAGCGAGCCCCAGGTCAGTGAGGGTGTAGGCGGAGCGGTACGGCACACCGGCGCCGGCCAGCGCCTCGTCGCCGCCCCGGTGCACGATCGTGGCGATGCCCACGACCTGTGCGCCGGCCTCGCGCAACGCCTCCACGGCGGTGAGCACGGACCCGCCCGTCGTGGTGGTGTCCTCCACCGCGAGCACCCGGCGTCCGGCGACGTCGGGGCCCTCGATTCTGCGCTGCAGGCCGTGAGCCTTCCCCGCCTTGCGCACCACGAACGCGTCGAGCGTGCGCCCACGGGCCGCCGCGGCGTGCAGCATCGCCGTGGCGACCGGGTCGGCGCCCAGCGTGAGACCGCCGACCGCCTCGTAGTCCAGATCCTCCGTCAGGTCGAGCATCACGCGGCCCACCAGCGGCGCCGCCGCGCCGTCCAGGGTGATGCGGCGCAGGTCCACATAGAAGTCGGCCTCCTTGCCCGAGGACAGCACCACCCGCCCGTGCACGATGCCCTTGTTCTTGATCTCGTCCAGCAGTCTCTCGCGGTCGCTCATGACGCTCAGCGTACGGCCGGTCCGGCCATGCGGTGGGCCCTGCTGGCCGCCGGACTCGTCCTGGGCCTCCTGGCCGGCGGCGGCCTGGTCACGCTGGCCGATCCGGGCACCGACCCGCCACGCCCGCAGCCCTCGGTAAGCTCTGCGTCGCTACCGGAGCCGGCGTCGGCCGCCCCGCCGCTGAATCCCGGGCTCGAACCGCCGGTGGACGGCGCCTGGCCCACCCAGTGGGTGAGGTTCTCCCCCACCGACCGGGTCCTCACCCTCACCGGGACTGCACGGCCTCACCTTCCCGGTCAAGGTGCCGCTGACCTGGCGGTGCACGGTCGTCGAGCGGGCCAGAGGGCTCAGCCGGCATCAGTGCGGCGGGCCGGCGGACAACGGCACGCGGCTCGGTGGGGAGTTGATCGTGCGGGACCGCCCAGCGCCGTGCGACGGGCCGCGCCAAACCGCCATGCGCACCGCCGAAGAGGCCTGGGGGCTGCGGTGGGTCCGGTCCGGGCCGTCCTCGACGTACGCCGAGACCAGCAGCCTCACCGTCGACGGTGAGCGGCGGTACGGCCTGGTAGTGGTCGCCTACTGGCGCAGCGGCGACGGCGACGTCGACCGGCAGTCGGTGCTGCGGATGACGGCGCCGGTCACCGGCGCGAACCAGCTACGGCGGGTCGCCGACTACCTTCGCGACGTGCTCCGTCGCGCGCCCACCACCACACGTCGGAGTGCGGGGAACCCGCTCCGGGCTCCCCGCACTCCGAGGTGACGAGGGGTCAGACTCGGGCCTGCGCCTCGAAACCCGCCGGGGGCGTCGGCGTCACCTTCGACGCCCGTCGCCCGGGCATCCACCAGTTGGCCTTGCCGCACAGCTCCATCACCGCGGGAACGAGGACCATCCGGATGATGGTGGCGTCGACGAGCACGGCGATGGCCATGCCCAGACCGGTCTGCTTGACCGACACGTCCGGGCCGAGCACGGCAGTCATGAAGACGGCGATCATGATGGCGGCCGCGGCCGTGATGACCTTGGCGGTGCGCGCCAGCCCGCGGCTGACGGCCCGGCGAGTGTCGCCCGTGCGCTCGTACTCCTCTCGGATGCGCGAGATCAGGAAGACCTCGTAGTCCATCGACAGCCCGAACAGGAGCGGGAACATGATCATCGGTACCCACACCGTGATCGGCATCTCGGTGGGGAAACCGAGGGCGGAGCCGAACCAGCCCCACTGCACGATCGCCACCAGCACGCCGTAGGCGGCGCCGATCGACAGCAGGTTCATCACGGCGGCCTGCAGCGCGATCGTGATCGATCGGACCAGCACGACCAGCAGCAACAGGGACATCGCGATGACGATGGTGATCATCAGGGGCAGGTGGGAGCCGGTGTCCTCGGCGAAATCGATCGCGCCGGCGTTCGGGCCGCCGAGGTAGACCTTTCCGTCACCGGCCGCCTTCGGCAGCACCTCGTCGCGGAGCTTGTGCACCAGCTCGGTCGTCTCCTCCGCCTGGAACCCGGTCTTCGGATAGGCCATGAAGATCGCGGCCTGTCCGTCCTGGCTGAGCTGAGGCGGCGTGGCGTAGGCGATGCCCTCGGTCGATCGTACGGCGTCGACGACGGGACGCAGATCGCCGCTGCCGGAGTTGACCTCGGTGGCGAAGATCATCGGTGCCCCGTAGCCGGGACCGAATCCCTCGGAGAGAATCTCGTACGAGGTGTAGCTGATCCGGTCGCGCGGCTGGACACTGGCGTCGGGCAAACTCAGCCGCATCGACAGCGCGGGGGCGGCCATCGCCAGCAGGAACGCGCCGGCCACCAGCGCGGAGACCAGCGGTCGGCGCTGCACCACGTCAGCCCAACGCTCGGCGAGGGTACGGCGCTCCGAGGCCGGGACATCGCCGGCTCGCTGCCGACGGCCCTCGCGGCGGGGTAGGCGCAGCGAGTTGATCTTGTGCCCGGCGAAGCCCAGGAACGCCGGCAGCAGGGTCACGGCGGCGACCATCGTCACCAGAACGGTCGCCGACGCGCCGACGGCCACGCCGGTCATCATCTTCTGCCGCATGGCGATCAGGCCCAGCAGCGCGATCACGACGGTGGTGCCGGCGAAGAGCACCGCGTGCCCCGCGGTGGTGATGGCCTTGACCGTGGCGCTCTCCGGGTCGTCGCCCTCCTGGAGGCTGTCCCGGTACCGGGTCAGGATGAACAGCGCGTAGTCGATGCCGACGCCGAGTCCGATCAGCGCGGCGACGAGCCCGGTGAAGTCGGGCGAGGGGACCAGGTGGCCCACGAGCTTCGTCAGGGCGAGGCCGCCGAGGACCGCCATCAGGCCGGTGACGATGGGCAGGCCCATCGCCACCAGCGACCCGAAGGCGATGAACAGGATTATGGCCGCCGCGATGATCCCTACCGTCTCGGCCGAGCCCTGCGGGGGCGTCTCGGCTTTCTCCGCCTTGTCACCGCCCAGCCCCAGCGTCACGCCGTCACCGGAGGCGTTCTTCACGATCTCGACTAGGGGCTTGACCTCAGACTTATTCAGGTCCTTGTCGGTCAGCGGGATGGTCATACGGGCGATGCGACGATCCTTCGTCACCAGGCTCTCGTCCTGGTACGGCGAGACGACCGGCCCGGTGATGGGCGAGGCGTCCAAATCGGCGATGACCTTCTCGATCTTCTGTCGGGCGGCGGGGTCGTCGATTCCCTTGTCTGCCTTGATCGCAAGAGTCAGCGTGTCCCCTTGGCGGTCGGGGAAGTGCTTCTCGACCAGGGCCTGCGCCTTGGCGGAATCGGATTCTCCGCCGGAGTAGTCGTTATCGGAGGCAGCTCCGTAGGTGAAACCGACGAACGCAATGGCGATGACGCCGACGATCCAGGCCAGGAGAACCAGTCGCCGGCGCTGGTAACAAAATCGGGCCAGTCCCGCCAGAGCTCCATCCGTACGGGGAGTCTCGGTAGGCATTTTTCTCCTTGCGTCATTGATCCTGCCTGCAGGCTAATTTCCGACACTTGGGGTGTCGACGTGCGAGGGAAGGAACTTCCGCTTACAACAACGACGGGCGTCGTACGCCGATCTACTGCAGATGTAGTACGCCATCGGCGGTATCCGTACGGATGTCGCGCTCTCCGCTGGACGAGGCGATGGCCTCGGGAATCGTCGTCGCCGCCGAACGGAAGCTCGCGTTCCAGAGCGATTTCCTCTTGCGCGGAATCATCGAGTCCATCCCCGCACCCGCGCGTGGCGCGCTGTGGCGTGAGGCGATGGGCGTCTCCGGAAAACGTGCCCGGACATCCGATCAAAGCTGTTGGGAAACGCAGCGCTCGACGGCCCCGTCAATGGAAAAGCCCGCGAATCGTGCTCACCGGCGCACAGCCTGATAATGAACGGAGAAGCGGCCGCCGATGTGCGGGCCGCGGAGGATGTGCTCGCCGATCCGAATGCGTCGCATCATTCCCGCTTGGATGCGGAAGCGTCGCTTATTCCGGGCTACTCCCTGCTCGGCGCCAGGGAAGCCGAAGAGATATTCGACCGGATCCTGCGGGAACGAGAGCCACGCCTGGCGATATCGCCGCATTGTTGGCGCTGACCGCCCGGTCCAATGCGCTATGGCGTGCCGGGAAATTGGCGGAAAATCTTAGCCTGGGGCGTACCGCCGTGCGATTCGGCCAGAACGTCGAGCCAGTCTAATCGGCGACGCGTTGCGCGAGGCGGGGGCGGCGGCCGCCGCCGTGCCGCCCGAGGCCGTTGACCTGCTCCGATTGCTCGCGTACGCGGTGCTGGAACCGGGCCCTCCGGCGATCCTGGTCGCGGTCGACCTGCGGGTCAGCGTCACCGTGTCCGAATCCGTCGACGCGGATGTCGTGATCGTCTCCGATCTCTGCCCGGGGCAGGCGCGACTGCGGCGGCACGGCGGCGAGCAGCGGACGCTGGACGGCCTGCGCCATGTGGTGTCGGCGATCGAAGTGGTCGACGCGCTGCTGACCGAGCGGGGGCTGCCCGTGCCCCCGATACACGTCTCGATCACCAGTGGCCTGCATCGCGGCGGAGTTGGGTTCGGCCTGGGGTCCAGTGGCGCGGTGACGGTCGCCGCGGTGACCGCCGTGGCCGCGTACTGCGGCGTCACGTTGTCGCCCGAGGCGCGGTACCGGCTGGCGATGCTGGCCACGGCGCGGCATGACCCCGGGCCCTCCGGAGGCGATCTCGCCGCGAGCGTCTGGGGCGGGTGGATCGCGTACCAGGCGCCCGATCGGGTCGCCGTGCTCGACCTGGCGCGACGCCGGGTATCGAGGAGACGCTGCGCGCGCCATGGCTGGGATTCGGGCTGCGCCGGCTGCCGCCGCCGCGCGGACTGGCGCTGCGGGTGGGCTGGACCGGACAACCGGCCAGCTCCTCGGCGCTGACCGGCCGGCTGGATGCGGCGGCGTGGCGGGGCAGCGCCGCGCAACGGAGCTTCCTGGCCCGCAGCGACGAGTGCGCGCGCGCCTTGATCCGCGCGCTGGAGCGGGGAGACGACCACGAGTCGCTGCGCCAGATTCGCCGCGCGCGCCAGGTGCTCGCCGAGCTGGAACGAGATGCGGCTGGGCATCTTCACCGAGCGGCTGACGGCGCTGTGCGACGCCGCCGAGGCCGTCGGCGGCGCGGCCAAACCGTCGGGCGCCGGGGGCGGCGACTGCGGCATCGCGTCCCTGGGCGCCCGGGCGACGGACGAGATCGCCCAGCTTGAGGCGACACGGGACGCCCTCGGGGTGCTCCCCATGCCGATCGAGGTCACGCCGACGAACGGGAGCGCAGAGTGATCGCCGATCGCAAGGACGACCACGTCCGGTTCGCCGTCGAACAGCATCGCGACCTCGGTGGGTACAACCAGTTCGACGACGTGTCCTTCGTCCATCACGCCCTGGCCGGTGCCGAGGTCTCGCTGGCCACGCGGTTCGGCGGCATCGACTGGCGGTTTCCGCTGTACATCGACGCGATGACCGGCGGCAGCCCCAGGACCGGGCTCATCAACCGTGATCTGGCGATCGCCGCCCGCGAGACCGGCGTCCCCATCGCGACCGGGTCGATGAGCGCCTACTTCGCCGACGCGTCGGTCGCGGAGCCGTTCAGCGTGATGCGTCGCGAGAACCCGGATGGGTTCATCATGGCGAACATCAACGCGACCGCCTCCGTCGACAACGCGCGGCGGGCCATCGATCTGATGCGGGCCGACGCCCTGCAGATCCACCTGAACACCATTCAGGAAACGGTGATGCCGGAGGGCGACCGCTCGTTCGCGTCGTGGGGGCCGCGCATCGAGCAGATCGTGGCCGGCGTCGACGTCCCGGTGATCGTGATGGAGGTCGCCCTTCGGGCTCAGCCGCGAAACCCCGGTGCGGTTGCGCGACATGGGTGTGCGGGTGGCCGACGTCTCCGGCCGCGGCGGCACGAACTTCGCGCGTATCGAGAACACGTGCGGGCCGGGCGGCCGGATGAGACGCCAGACGACTACTGAGAGTAAAGAGGCTGCTGCGGTTTAGCCAGGACATGGACTGCGGAATGTATCGCGGTGCAACTCATCGTAATCGCGAGGTCGCAATGCGTAGAGAAGTCCGGCATACCGACATGGAACTGCTTGAGGCCGTGCGGGGAGGCGACACGGCGGCCTTCGGGACCCTCTACCGGCGACACTCGGCCGCCGCGCGCTCCCTGGCCCGGCAGATCGTGCAAAGCGAGGACGCGGTCGAGGATCTCCTCGTCGAGACCTTCGCGAAAGTGCTGGAGGTGGTGCGGCGGGGCGGCGGCCCCGCCTCCGCGTTCCGGCCGTACCTCCTGGCGTCGCTGCGCCGCTACGCCGCCGCCGGGGTGGCCGACCTGGCCGACGGCGACTCCCTCTACGTCGATCCCGAACTCGCCGGACTCGAACGCTCGCCGCTCGCCCGGGCGTACCGCTCGCTGCCGGAACGCTGGCGCATGCTGCTGTGGCACGTGGAAATCGAGGGCGGCGGGCCCGCCGACGCCGCCCCGCTGCTCGGCTTGTCGGGCAGGGCAGCGACCCAGCTCACCCGGAAGGCCCGCAAAAGCCTCCGGGAGGCGTACGTGCGGCTGCACCTGGAGAACGGCCCCCGCGCCGAGTGCCGCCCGATCCTGTCCATGATCCTCCGCTATGTCGACAACGGCCTGCCCAAGCAGGAGGCCGGAACGGTCGACGCCCATGTGGCCGAGTGCATCGACTGCCGGTCGGTCTTCCTCCAGATGGTCGATCTCACCCAGGAGCTGCGGGCGGTCGTCGGTCAGCTCGTCGCCGGGCCGGCCGTGGACGACTACCTCGCCGACCTGGCCGGCGCGGGCTCGCGGTCGTACGGCGGCGTGACGAGCGGCACCGGCGGGCACGG
>JADGHC010000229.1 GCA_019689655.1 Microbispora sp. | reverse complement strand
GGTGTCCAGGTCCAGACCCGCGTCCGTGGTGACGGAGGTCGCGGCCACGCGGACGACGGCGGCCAGGGCGGCGGGATCGTCGAGATGGGAGACCTTCTTGAGCAACGCCTGGATCAGGGTGGTGTTCCGCTTGATGCGGGCGATGTCGGAGCCGTCGCCCAAGGCATAGCGTAGGCGCGCGTACGCCACCGCGGTCTTGCCGTCCACCACCGAGCGGCCGGCCGGCAGCTTCAGCTTCGCCTTGGGGTCGTCCACGGCGTGGGGGAGGGTGACCTCGATGCCGCCGAGCGCGTCGACCAGTTTCTCCAGCCCGTCGTAGCGGACGGCGACGGCGTGATCGACGCGCACGCCCGTGGCGCTCTCCACCGTCTTCCACGCGCAGGTCAGGCCGCCGATCTCGTACGCCTGGTTGATCATGCCCTTGTGCGCGGCGGTGGTCTTGCCGTCGGCCGACCGGCACTGCGGGATCCGGACGATGGAGTCGCGGGGCAGGCTGACGGCCGTCGCCCGCTTCCTGTCGGCGGACAGCCGCAGGAGGACCATGAGGTCGCTGCGCTCGCCCAGGTCGCCGACGCGTGCGGACGTCGGACGCCGGTCCGAGCCGAGGAACAGCATGGTCAGGGCCTCGCTCTTTTTGGACGGACGGTCTCCGGCGGGCGGTGCGATGGTGTGCTGGGCGGTCGTCGTACGCACCAGCACGGTCGGCACCACGATCAGCGCGGCGGTGACCACCGCGGCCGCCGCGAGCGCGATCCAGCTCGTCCGGCGTCCACCGGTCCACCTCGGCAGACGCCGGCGCCTGCCCGCCGCCTCGTCGAGCAGGCGGCGCCGCTGGCGCGCGAGACCGGGCGGGGGCTCATGCTCAAGGCCGCGGCCGAGATCACGGAGCATCGTCAGGTCGTCCATGGGCTACTCCTCGTCATCGCGCAGCGGGTTGGTGTGGCCGAGCGCCTCGCGTACCTTGCGGCGGGCTCGGTTGAGGCGTGAGCGCACGGTGCCCACGGGGATGCCCAGGGCCTGCGCCGTCTCCTCGTACGACAGGTCGGCCCAGGCGATGAGAAGCAGGACGTCGCGGTCGCCCCTCGACAGCCGGGCGAGTGCGGAGGCCAGCAGCGGGCGGACGGCCGTCGCGCGCACCCCGTCCTCGATGCGTTCGGCGGGGGACTCCGCGACGTCGTCGAGCGGGCTGCGGGTGAGCGCCCGATAGCGGGCGGCCTCGTCGCGATGATGCCGCGAGATGAGCTTGCTGACGATGCCGAACAACCAGGGACGGGCGTCGGGGCGGGTGAGGTCGTAACGGCTTCTGCGCCGGAACGCGACCAGGAACGTCTCGCCCACCAGGTCCTCGGCGGCCTCGGGACCGAGGCGGCGGGACACATAGCGGTAGAGCATCGCCGCGTAGCGGTCGAACAGCGCCGCGAACGCCTCGGGCCGCGCCCTGGACTCGGCGATCAGATCCGAGTCCAGGTGTGGGGAGGTGAGGGGGATCATCATCGACACCATGGCATCGAGCCGACCTAACCACTCGGGGATCTGACAGTCGTGTCTCGCCACTTGCCGCGTTTCGGGTTCACGGCGCGCGCGGTCCGGGCCACGGCCCGATGACCCCGGTAACACGGCACGATGACCCGGTAGACAGAAGCGCCCCGCGGTCAGGTCGCGGCCGGTAGGCCCGTCGGCTCCTCGTCGGCGACCCGCAGTCCGCGTACGCCGGGGGCGAGCAGCGCGGCCAGCGTGACCAGGATCACGATCCCCCCGCACGCGATCAGCGCCGGGCGCGGCCCGACCATGAGGGCCACCGGACCGGCCAGCAGCAGGCCGAGCGGCCCGAACATCAGGGACCCGAGCGCGTCGTAGGAGCTGACCCGCGACAGCGACTCCGGCGGGATCTCGCGCTGCATGGTGGTCTGCCACAGCACGCCGAAGATGTCGAAGCACACCCCCATCACGAACGCCGCGCCCACGACCGTCCACAGCGGTGCGCCCAGGCCGAGCAGCACGTACGGCGCGGGGGTGGGCAGCGTGAGGAGCGTGGCGACCAGGATGGGCCGCCGGGGCCGCAGGCGCAGCGTGACGACCACCCCGACGATCGTGCCGACGGCCTCGCCCGCGAGTACGGCCGACCAGGCGGGCGCCCCGCCCAGCGATTGCTTGGCGACCAGCGGCCCCAGCACGCCGTGGGCGGCCTGCAGCGCCATGACCAGGATCGAGAACTGGGCGACGACCACCCACAGCCACTGCCGGGAGGAGAACTCGCGCCAGCCGTCCCGCAGCTCGGCCAGCATCGAGGTCCCGCCGGCCGCGCGTTCGGCGGGCGTGAGCCGCAGCAGCGCGATCAAGGCGGCGGCCACGGCGAACATCATCCCGCTGACCGCCAGCGCCCAGCCGCTGCCGAGCAGGACCACGGCCGCGCCGCTCAGCACCAGGCCGGCGACGCGGGAGATGTTCTGCCCGAGGCCCAGCAGCGCGTTGGCGGTCTGCAGCCGGTCGGTGGGCACCACGTCCGGGATGATGCCGGTCAGGGCGGGGAACAGGATCGCGGTGGCGACTCCGCTCGTCGCGCTCGCGGTCACGAGGGCGGGCAGCGGCGTCCAGCCGGTGAGCATCATCGCGGCCAGGGCGAAGTGCGCCGCGGCGTTGATGGACTCCCCCGCCGTCATGACGCGGTGGCGCGGCAGCCGGTCGGCGATGACGCCGCCGACGAGCATGAACAGCACCATCGGCAGCGCCTCGGCGGTGAGCACGGCCGAGAGCGTCGTGGCGGTCGCGCCGGGGAGGCCGAGCACGCCGAAGGCGAGGGCCACCGGCGCGAAGGCGGTGCCGAGCACGGAGATCGTCCGGGCCGCCAGCAGCAAGGCGAACCGTCGATCCCTCAGCAGGCCGAGGTCACGGCGGACGCCAGGCATGAGAGAACTCCGGAGGACGTGGAAACAGACAGCTCATCGTGCCGTTTCCCGCCCGCGCCCGTCATTTCAATTTCGCGCGGGCAGCCGCGGAGGTTCAGGCGAGCTGCGCGGCCCGGAGCCCGGAGTAGACGCCCGGCCGGCGGCTCAGCTCCTCGTGGGTGCCCACCTCGGCGATGCGGCCGTCCCGCATGACGACGATCCGATCGGCCGTACGGATGGTGGACAGGCGGTGGGCGACGACGAAAACCGTACGGCCCGCGACCAGGCGGGCGAGGGCCTGCTGGATCAGCGCCTCCGACGCGGCGTCGAGCGCGGAGGTCGCCTCGTCGAGGATCAGCACCCGCGGGTCGCGGATGAGTGCGCGGGCGATGGCGAGCCGCTGCTTCTGGCCGCCGGACAGCCGGGCGCCGCGCTCGCCCACGACCGTGTCGAGCCCGTGCGGCAGCCGTTCGACAAACTCCAGGGCGTTGGCGTCGCGCAGGGCGGCCCGCAGCGTCTCCTCGGGCACGTCCGGCATGCCGTACGTGACGTTGTCGCGGATGCTCCCCTCGAACAGGATCGACTCCTGCGGGACGACGGACAGGAACCGCCGGTAGGTCCGCAGGTCGAGCTCCTCCATGTCCCGGCCGTCCAGCAGGATCTGGCCCGAGGTGGGGCGCAGGAAGCCGATCACGAGGTTGAGCACGGTCGACTTGCCCGCACCCGAGGCCCCGACCAGCGCGATGGTCTCGCCGGGGGACACCTTGAGGGTGAAGTCCTCCACCGCAGGCCGGTCTCCCTCGTAGACGAGCGACACGGACCGGAACTCGAACTCGCCGCGGACCGCCGTCACCTCGGCCTTGCCGTCGTTGTTCTCCAGGTCGGGCGCCTGGAGCACCTCGCCGATCGAGCGTACGCACTCCAGGCCCTTGCTGATCACGGGGGTCAGGCTCATCAGCGTGGTGACCGAGGTGGTGAGCGTGGTGAAGAACGTGCTGAGCATCACCACGTCCCCGGTCGTGATCGGCAGCACCCGGTAGTAGGAGATCAGCGCGGAGCCGGCCAGGAAGCCGGCGGCCAGCACGTTGAGCGTGATCCAGGCCATCGCGCCGAACCGGCCGTTGAGCAGGTCGAGCCGCAGGCCGGTGCGCAGGACGCGCGTGAGCGTGCCGTCCATGCGGTGCAGCGCGTCCTGCTCCAGGCCGTGGGCGCGGGTGATCGGGATCAGGTGCGTCATCTCGGTGACCCGTGCCGACAGCCGCTCGACCTCCTGCCGGAAGCTCTCGTTGTCGGCCCGCAGGCGGTTGCGCATCCGCATCACCAGGATCGCCGCGGCCGGGACGACGAGCAGGAACACCGGCAGCGCCGCCGGCACCCGGAAAGCGATCACCCCGAGGCCGCCCATGAGCATGGTCACCGCGGCCAGGCCGCTGTCGGCCGTCTGCTGCACCATCTGCTCGACGCTCTCGACGTCCCTGACGACCTTGGTCTGCAGCACGCCGGCGCTCACGCGGGAGTGATAGCCGATGGATAGGTGCTGCATCCTGCGGCACAGCGCCGACCGCAGCGCGGTGCCCACCTGCCGGATCGCGCCGTACAGGCAGCGTACGTACAGCAGGTGACCGGGGAGGTTCAGCAGGAGCAGGACGAGCAGCACGGCCATCGACGTCAGCAGATCGGTGATGGGCGCGTGCCGCACGAGCGCGTCGATGACGTTCGCGGTGACCAGCGGGAGCAGCCAGGTGGGGCTGTGCTTCAACGCGAAGGCGGCGACGGCGAGGGCGAGGCGGGGCCGGTGCTCCCGGAAGAGGTAGGCCAGCGTGCGGAGCGGGTGCTCGCCCCGGTAGCGATGGTCCAGCGCGTTGTGCGGAAGCACCATCCCGGCAATCCCCCTGCAAGAGCCGAATAGGCCAAAAAGACCTAAAAGATCCTATTAGTAATTGCGACGGTGTCCATGACTGGCGGAATTTCGCGGAAAGGTCAAGGAGCGGCCAGCGCCTATACCGGCCGGTGAGGGGTAGCCTCATCGGGAAGGCAAGAGCCCGAAGTGTTCGCTCTTGTCGAGCTTCGTGGAAGGTGGCGGGCGGATTCGATGGGCGGAGGTGATCGCATTCTACGGCTGACCCCTGCGAACGGTCCGTCTCTCGGCGCCGAAGCCGCCCCGGAGGAGTGGTCCGGGCTCGTGCAGGCGATGCTCGATGCGGTCCCGGTCCAGGGGATGTGGCTCGTGCCCGTCCGCGACCGCGCGGGAACGATCCTCGACTTCGAGACGCTCGCGGCCACTCCCGAGGCCAGGGACGTCGACGACCGGATCGGCAAGGAGCTCGTCGGGCTGCGCACGCTGCAGGCGTATCCCGGCATCGCCCGCTCCGCGCTGTGGGACGCCTTCCTCCGGGTGATGGAGACCGGGGAACCGGAGTGCGTCGATCCCTATGTGTATCGGGAAGACCGGGACGGCGAAACTCGGGTGGTCAGCTACGGCATCCGCCTCGCCCCGCTGGGGGGCGGCATCCTCATCTGCTGGACGCGTCATGACAGGGAGGCGCACCTGGCGACCCGGCGGCTGCTGCGCACCGAGCGCCTCGGCCACCTCGGGTGGGGGCACTGGAGCCTGATCACCGGCGACGCCGAGTGGTCCGACCAGCTCTACACCATTCACCGGCGCGACCCTGCCGAAGGGCCGTTCCCGCTCGAGCACTACCGCGAAATCGCCCACCCCGACGACGTCCCGACGATCGAGCACGCGCTCGCGACGCTGACCGGCGGTGGCGGGCCGCACGAGTTCGAGATCCGCATCCGCGCCGGCGGCGAATACCGGCACATCAGAGCCGCGACCGAGGTCAGCCGGGACGTGGACGGGCAGCCCGTCGAGATCCACGCCGTCGTGCAGGACGTGACCGACTGGCGCAGGACCGCCGTCGAGCTCGCCGAGGTCACCCAGCGGCTTGAGGAGGAGTCGCAGCTCACCGCGCGGCTGCAGAGCATCATCCTGCCGATGGAGGACACGGTGCCCGGGCTGCAGATCGGCGTGCGCTACTTCCCCGCCGAGACGGCGCCGCTGGGCGGCGACTGGTACCAGGCCATCCACCTCGACCACGAGGAGGCGCTGCTGGCCGTCGGAGACGTCGCCGGACACGGCCTGGCCGCCGCCTCCGCCATGGCCAAGCTGCGGCATGCGATCACCGGGCTGGCCTTCGCCGACCATGATCCGGCGCAGATCCTCGCGGTGCTGAACCGGCTGCTGCGGCGGATGCGGCCCGACGTGCTGGCGACGTCGGTCGTGGCCCGCTACCGGACCAAGGACCGCACGCTGCGGTGGACCCACGCGGGCCATCCGCCGATGCTGCTCGTGCGGGGGGACAAGGTCGACCGGCTGCTGCACCCCGGCGTGCTGCTCGGCGTCTTCGAAGACGTGAGCTATAGCTGCGCCGAGGTCCGGCTGGAGCCGGACGATCTCCTCCTCATGTTCACCGATGGCCTGATCGAGCGGCCGGGCCGGGACCTGTTCGAGGGCCTGGACATCGTCAGCGCAACGATCGCCGACACCGTGGCGAAGGTGCCGCCCCGGGACCGGGTGGCCGCGATCATGGAAGCGCTGACCCCGAGTAACGCCGGCGACGACACCTGCATTCTGGCCGCGCGCATTCTGCCGGACTCCGTGGAAGTGGCCTGATGCCCGATTCCCACGACGGCTCGGCGGCCCCGATCGTCTTCGCCGCCGAGAGCAGCGGACGCACCGGAGTGCTGACGGTGCGTGGGACGCTCGACTTCACCACGTACGAAAAGGCCACCGAATTCTTCGACAAGGCGTTCGCCCGGTTCGGGCCGAATCTCGTGGTGGATCTGCTCGGCCTGGACTTCCTCGATTCCAGGGCGACGGGGCTGCTGGTCAACTGCTGGAAGCGCGCGCTGAGTGAGGGAGGCCGGCTGGCCCTCGTCGCGGTCGAGCGTGGCGCGGCCCGCGCGTTGTGGCTCACCGGGCTCGCGTTCCACGTCCCGATCTTCCCCACCGTCGCGGACGCCCTCGCCGCCGTGTCCCCCGGGGAGTAGCCGGGCGGGATAGAGCCCACGCGCGGGGGTAGCACCCGAAGGAGCCGGCCGTGGAGGGGCCGGCTGTGGAGGGGGCGAAGTCATGAAACGTCTCGTTGCCGGCGCCGTGGCACTCGCGGCCGCCGGTCTGGGGGCGGCGTGGTGGGCGGCCTCGCGCCGCCGTATGCCGGGCGCGGCGAAGGACCCCCTGGCGTCCAGCCGCTGGCTGGGCATCACGATCAACCGGCCGCCGGGCGAGGTCGCCCCGGACGGGCATCTGCCCGAGCCGCTGGCCCGGGTCGACGCCGAGGTACGGATGAACAGCGCGCCCGGCGACCGCGGCACGGAGATCTACGCCCGGCCGAGGATGCGCGGCGAGGACTCCCGTACGGCGCTGCGTACGGCGTTGCGGGAGACGAAGTCGCTGCTGGAGACCGGCGACGTACTGCGGTCGGACGAGGAGATCGGCACGACCAGGACGACATTGCCGGGAAAGGTGCTCGACATGGCGCTCGGCCGGGCGTCGGAAGGGGGCCGGCTGTGAAGGCGCTGTGCTGGCAGGGCGTGAACGAGCTGTCGGTCGAGCGGGTGCCCGACCCCGTGATCCTCAACGCCCAGGACGCGATCGTGAAGGTGAAGGCGAGCACCACCTGCGGCTCCGACCTCCACCTGCTCGGCGGATACATCCCGGCCATGCGGGCCGGGGACGTCATCGGGCACGAGTTCATCGGCGAGATCGTCGAGGTCGGCCCCGAGGTGAACCGGCACAAGCCGGGCGAACGGGTCGTCGTCTGCTCCGTCATCGGGTGTGGCCGCTGCTGGGCCTGCCGGCACGACCAGTGGTCGCTGTGCGAGAACAGCAACCCCTCGCCGGGCATCACCGACCTCATGTGGGGCGGCACCACCGCGGGGATCTTCGGCTACTCCCACGCGATGGGCGGCTTCCGGGGCAGCCACGCCGAGTATGTCCGCGTGCCCTTCGCGGACTACAACGCGTTCACCATCCCCGAGGGCGTCTTCGACCTCGACGCCCTGTTCGCCTCCGATGCGGCGCCGACCGGCTGGATGGGCGCCGAGCTCGGCGGCGTGAAGCCGGGAGACGTGGTCGCGGTGTGGGGGTGCGGCGGTGTGGGCCAGATGGCCGCCCGGGCCGCCCTGCTCCTCGGCGCCGAGCGGGTCATCGCGATCGACCGCTACCCCGAACGGCTGGCCATGACCGCCCGCCACGTCGGCTGCGAGGTGATCGACTACACGACCACCGACGTCGCCGCCGAGCTGCGTGAGCGCACCGGCGGGCGGGGCCCGGACGTGTGCATCGAGGCCGTCGGCATGGAGGCCGACGGCACCGGCGTCCAGCGCGTGTACGACGGGATCAAGCAGCGGCTCCGCCTGGAGCAGGACCGGCCGATCGCGGTGCGGGAGGCGATCCACGCCTGCCGGAAGGGCGGTTCGATCTTCGTGCTCGGGGTCTTCTCCGGCTTCGTCGACAAGTTCCCGCTCGGTGCGCTGATGAACAAGGGCCTCACGCTGCGGGGCGCGCAGCAGCACGGCCAGCGGTACATCCCGAAGCTCCTCGACCTGATGGCGAAGGGCGACCTGAAGGCCGCATACCTCGCGACGCACACCATGTCGCTCGACGACGGGCCGAAGGGCTACGACATGTTCAAGCACAAGAGGGACGGCTGCGTCCGCGCCGTCTTCTGCCCCTGGGCCTGACCCGGATGTCCGCCCGCCGCCCCGGCTCGGGACGGCGGGCGGGTGATCTCAGCGTACGGCTGGGGCGGTCAGCCGTTCCGCCTCATGATGCAGCGCCTCGATGAGGATGAGCTCCAAGCGGAGTTCGTCGTCCACGAGGCTTTCGAGGACGTCCATCCGGGCCTCCTTGTTTCCAAAGACGTCCCGTGGCGCGTGGTGGTTGACCACGATGCAGGGCGGATTGTGGCGATGCGTCCCGTCCGGTCACGGCGTCCCGGGAAACAAAAAATCCACCCCGCGCCCGGGGTGGACATCAAGGCATGCGCGCGCACGCGACATGACCTATAGTGAGAGGTTCCCAACTACTCTAAAATTCACACCCTCTCACTTGGAGTTTATCACAGGAATGGATGAACGTCAATCCGACTCCGCTCGCGCCGAGGCCCTGCGGATCGAGCAGGCCTATGTCTCCATGCTGTACGACCACCTCGACATCGCCCGTGAGCGGGCCGAGCGCGGCATGCGGGAAGTCCTGGCTCGCGGTGCCGCGGGCACCCGGCAGGCCGTCGTGGAGCGGGAGGTGACGGCGGCGGAGCACGCCCGCCGCCTCGCCCAGTTGTCGGCCGTCGAACGCGGCTTGTGCTTCGGCCGCATCGACGACGCCGAGGGGCAGCCCCTCTACATCGGCCGCATCGGGCTGCGCGACGACGACCACACGACCGTGCTCGTCGACTGGCGGGCCCCCGCGGCCCGTCCCTTCTACGTCGCCACCCCCGGCGACCCCGGCACGCTCGTACGCCGCCGCCACCTGCACACGCGCGACCGCACGGTCGTGGGCAT
>JADGHC010000228.1 GCA_019689655.1 Microbispora sp. | reverse complement strand
CGGAACGCCACGCTACAGTAAAGACCAGAATAAAATTCGGTAGAGCGGCGAGGCGCGCATGACCAAATTCGACGAGGCGACGCAGGCCATCCGGGTCGACGACACCACCTACGACGTGTGTCTCGACGACGGATACTCGATCGGAGGGCCGCTGAACGGCGGCTACCTCATGGCCACGATGCTGCGCGCCGTGGTGGACGCCTCGCCGCATGCGCACCCGGTCTCCACCAGCGCGCAGTTCCTGCGGGTGGCCCGGCCGGGCCCGGCCCGGGTGCTGCTGGAGCCGCTCAAGGCGGGCCGTACGGCGGCGATGACCCGGGCGCGGCTCGTCCAGGACGGCGAGTCGTACATCGAGATGCTCGTCACGACCGCGACGCTCGACGAGTCGGCGACCCCGGACTACGCGGACGGCCCGTCGGCCGCGATGCCCGACCTGGCCGACTGCGTGCGCCTCCCGGAGCCGAAGCCCGAGTCGAACATGAACTTCAGCGCCCAGATGGAGCTCGTGTTCGACCCGCCCACGATCGGCTGGCTCAAGGGGAAACCGACCGGGCGTCCCGAGTCGCGGGCGTACTTCCGGCTGGCCGAGCCGCAGGACCCCGACCCGTACGTGCTGGCGCTGGCGGTGGACGCGCTGCCGCCGGTCGTGTTCTCGGCGGGCGCCCGGGGATGGGCGCCGACGGTGGAGCTGACCTGGCACCTGCGGGCCCTGCCCGCGCCGGGGTGGCTGACCCTGCTCGGCAGCGGGCGCCTGATCAGCGACGGCTGGTTCGACGAGGAGGTCGAAGTGTGGGACTCGGCGGGCCGGCTGGTCGCCCAGTCCCGCCAGCTCGCGCGGCTCGGCCGCGGCTGAGCCGCTCCCTCCCCTTCGACTGACGTGGGCAAGGGGTGGCCGGCGCGCTCGCCGGACCCGGTCTGCCGCGCCCGGCCTACCTCAGCCCGCTGTCCTCGCCGCCGTAGCGTGCTCGGTGACGGCCGGCTCAAGTCCCGGTTCGCCGAGCACGCCGCGGTAGTGGGCGTCGACGCCGCATCCGCCGGCGACGGCTTCTCCGTGCTCGGGCGAACGCCGCCGGCCGTGGACGGCCGATGCCGCGCCGCAGGTCGCGATCACGAGACGTCGCAGGCCGGTCCGAAGCGGTGCTCCACGCTACGGTGATCGGAACGTCGGCACGCGGGTAACCGGCGAAACCACATCAAGTCGGCGAGGGGCGTAGGAGGACAAAAATCCTCATAGCCCGTTACGCACGTTCCGGCGAGCGGGCTTCACTATAATCAAACGATCTTTGCGTCAGTTCGGTTTCGCGTGGCGATCGTGGCCTTTTCTCCGTTCGAAGGGTTGTGAGTGAACAGACGCCGACGCGCGTCCGGTTTATCACCCCGGACGCGCCCCCGCGCCGCCCTCGTCGCGGCCGCCATGCTGCCGCTCTCGCTTGTCGGTGCCTCCGCGATCGCCTGGGCTCCGGATTCCGGAACCGTGCACGTAGGCACGTTCCAGTACGGCGAGTGGGACGCCACGGAGCGGTCACTCGCCGGCCGGCGGGCCCGGCAGGCGGAAGACACGGATCCGCCGTTCACCGATCCGACGGATGAACAGGCACGGCGGGCTGCTCTCGACTCCGATGTACGCGTCCCCGTCAATGCGAATGAACAGGAGGTTCCGCCTGGGCTGAGCGATGAGGAGCTGGAGCGGTTCGCCGCAGACGAGGGAGGCGGGTTCGAGGATCATCCGGAATCCGAACCGGGACGGGATACGGTCGCACCTCAAGCGATGACGAATCCCGCCGACGGCGACATCGGCGTTCCCATCGATGCCGGCATTCGCGTGGCCTTCACCGAATCGGTCACCCACCAGATATTCACGCTCAAGGACTCCTCGGGCATCGGCGTACGCTTCACCGCCACGCCGATCGGCGACGATCCGGCAACTGAGGAAATCGAACCCGCCGGCCAAGGATGGGTGCTCACGCCGGCGAAACCGCTGAAGGAGGCGGAGCGCTACCGCATCGAGGTCAAGGCGGCCAAGGATGCGGCCGGCAACGTCATGGCCGATTACTCCGCCACATTCACCACCGCGAAAGGAACGACGCCGGCCTGAGCCCCATCCGGTGTTCCCCGCCGTGCTCCGAGGTGTTCTCCCACCCGCTTTCCGCGCCGGTATCCCGCCCGCTTTCCGCGCCGCGATTCCCGCGCTCGCCGCCGGCGCTCCGCCCGCGTTGCGCGCCGCCCGGCGCGCGGTGTGACCTTTCTTACCGTCGGCCCTGGGGATCAGTCCCCTAACCTTGGGAAGCGTGCCGGACAACTCCAGGGCGATCGGGATCTTCGACAGCGGCGTGGGCGGCCTGACCGTCGCCCGGGCGATCATCGACCAGCTACCCCATGAGTCGATCTTGTACGTGGCGGACACGGCCCACCAGCCGTACGGTCCCAAACGCATCGCCGAGCTCCGCGCGTACGCGCTGGAGGTCATGGACCACCTGGTCGAGCACGATGTGAAGATGCTGGTCATCGCGTGCAACAGCGCGAGCTCGGCCGTGCTCAGGGACGCCAGGGAGCGCTACGACGTCCCGGTGGTGGAGGTGATCCAGCCCGCCGTGCGGCGGGCCGTGCGGGCCACGAGGAACGGCAAGGTCGGTGTGATCGCCACACGGGCCACCATCGAGTCGATGGCCTACCACGACGCCTTCGCCGCCGCCCCCGACGTCGAGCTCGTCGCGGTCGCCACCCCCCTGCTCGTGGAGTTCGTCGAGCGGGGCGAGACGATGAGCGAGGAGCTCATCGAGGTGATCAGGGGCTACCTCAAGCCCATCCGGGACGCGGGCTGCGACACGCTCATCCTCGGCTGCACGCACTATCCGCTGCTCACCGGTGCCCTGTCGTACGTCGTGGGGGACGGCGTCACGCTGGTGTCCAGCGCCGAGGAGACGGCCAAGGACGTCTACCGCATCCTGCATGACCGCGGGCTGTCCAACGGCGCGGGCGAGCCGAGGCACCGCTTCAGGGCGACCGGCGACACCGCGCTGTTCGAACGGCTCGGGCAGCGCTTCCTCGGTCCCGAGCTCCAGTCGGTGGAGCGGACCGCCCCCGGCATCGGCGACGTCACCGGCGTAGGGAGTTCGCGATGAAGTTGACGATCATCGGGTGCTCGGGCAGCTTCCCCGGCCCCGACAGCCCCGCCTCCTGCTACCTGCTGGAGGCCGAGGGCTTCCGGCTGCTGCTCGACTTCGGCAACGGGTCGCTCGGCGCGCTGCAGCGGCACGCCGGGCTCTACGACGTCGACGCCATCCTCCTGTCCCACCTGCACGCCGACCACTGCCTCGACCTGTGCGCCTACCACGTCGTGCGCACCTACACCCCGGACGGCCCGCTGCCGAAGGTGCCCGTCCACGCCCCGGCGGGCGCCGCCAAGCGGCTCAACGCGGCGTACGCGATGCCGGACGAGCCCGTGCTGGAGAACTCCTTCGACTTCGTACGGCTGTCGCCCGGCACCCGCCACATCGGCCCGTTCGAGGTGACGGCCGCCCCGATGAACCACCCCGTGGAGACCTACGGCTTCCGCATCTCCCATCAGGGCCGGTCCATCGCGTACTCGGCGGACACCGGCGAGTCGGCCGAACTGGTCAAACTCGCCCACGAGGCCGACATACTGCTGTGCGAGGCGTCCTTCCTCGACCAGCCGGGCCTGACCCCGGGCCTCCACCTGAGCGGCAGGCAGGCGGCCGAGCACGCCGCCCGCGCCGAGGCCGGCGCGCTCGTCCTCACCCATCTCGTTCCGTGGTACGACAAGTCCCGCATCCTGGAGGACGCCTCGCGCGGCGGTTTCGGCGGGCCGATGGAGTTGGCACGGAGCGGGGCCGTGTATGACCTAGGGTGACCCCTATGGCTCGTTCATACGGTCGTCGTTCCGACCAGCTTCGCCCCGTGACCATCACCCGGAACTGGCTCGCCCACGCGGAGGGTTCCGTACTGGTGGAGTTCGGGGACACCAGGGTGCTGTGCGCCGCGACGGTGGAAAACAGCGTGCCCCGCTGGCGCAAGGGCAGTGGTCTTGGCTGGGTGACGGCCGAGTACGCCATGCTGCCCCGGTCGACCAACACCCGCACCGACCGCGAGTCGGTGCGCGGCAAGATCGGCGGGCGCACCCACGAGATCTCCCGGCTGATCGGCCGGTCGCTGCGCGCCTGCGTCGACTTCAAGGCCCTGGGGGAGAACTCCGTCCTGCTCGACTGCGACGTGCTGCAGGCCGACGGCGGCACCCGCACCGCCGCGATCACCGGCGCGTACGTCGCCCTCGCCGACGCGATCGCCTGGATGCGGCAGCGGCGCCTGTGCCCCGGCGACCCGCTGGTGAACTCGGTCGCCGCAGTCTCGGTCGGCGTCGTCGGCACCGAGCTCATGCTCGACCTCGACTACAGCGAGGACGTCAAGGCCGAGACCGACATGAATGTGGTGATGACCGGCAGGGGAGACTACGTCGAGGTGCAGGGCACCGCCGAGGGCACGCCGTTCGACCGGACCATCCTCAACGGCCTGCTCGAGCTGGCCGCCGCCGGGTGCGCCGAGCTCACCCGCCTGCAGATGGACGCACTCTCCTGAACACCGAGGACGACAGCATGAAAAAGGTGGTCCTGGCCACCCGGAACGCCGGGAAGATCGTCGAGCTGCGCCGGATCCTCGCCGACGCGGGGGTGCCGGTCGAGCTCGTCGGCCTGGAGGAGTTCCCGCACATCGGCGACGTGGCCGAGACCGGGCTCACGTTCGCGGAGAACGCGCTGATCAAGGCGCGCGCGGTCGCCGCGCAGAGCGGCCTGCCCGCGGTCGCGGACGACTCCGGCCTGTGCGTGGACGTGCTGAACGGCATGCCGGGCATCTTCTCCGCCCGCTGGTCGGGCCGTCACGGCGACGACGACGCCAACCTCGACCTGCTGCTCGCGCAGATCGCCGACGTGCCGGACGACCACCGCCGGGCGCACTTCGCCTGCACGGCCGCGCTCGCGCTGCCGACGGGCGAGGAGCACGTCGTCGAGGGGGCGGTGCACGGCCACCTCATCCGCGAACGGCGCGGCACCGGCGGCTTCGGCTACGACCCGATCTTCGTGCCGGACGGCGACACCCGTACGACGGCCGAGATGACGGCCGAGGAGAAGAACGCGATCAGCCATCGGGGCAAGGCGTTCCGCGCGCTCGCCCCGGTGATCGCCGAGGTCGTCTCGTAATCCCGCCGTAAGACTCACGGCGGGCGCCCGGGCGTAGCGTCGGAATGTGAACGCAGCACGCAGCCGCATGCCCGCCTGGGCGGCCGCGGTGACCGGCATCGTCGCCGGCGCGGTGGCGCTCGGGGCGGCCCAGATCGTCGCCGGTCTGATCGACCCCGGGGCGGCGCCGGTCGTCGCCGTGGGCGGCGTGGTGGTCGACGCCACGCCCGGCGGAGTCAAGGAATGGGCGATCGGCACGTTCGGGTCCGCGGACAAGCCGGTCCTGCTCGGCGGCATCGTCGTCGTGCTCGCGCTCGTCGCCGCCGGTCTCGGCCTGCTCGCCCGCCGCCGCGCGGCGCACGGCACGCTGGGCCTGGCCCTGTTCGGCCTCGTCGGCGCCGCCGCCGCGCTGTCCCGCCCCGACGCCGGGGTGGCGCATGTCCTGCCCTCGCTCGTGGGCGCCGCGGGCGGCGCCTGGACCCTGTCCCGGCTGGCGCGCCGCGCCATGAGCACCGGCGAGGAGGACTACGTCGCCGCCAGCCGGGCCGCCGGCCGCGAGAGCGTGTCCGCCCGGGCCGCCGGGCTGCCCGAGACGGCGGCGCCGGCGGCACCCGCGGGGGACAGCGGCCACGGGAGCGCGCCGGGGGACGACCACCCGGAGCCCGGCCCCGCCATGCCGACCGCCATGCCGGCCGTCATGCGTGCCGGGGCGGAGCCCGTCTCCCCGCCGTACGCCTTCGACCGGCGCCGCCTCCTCACCGGGGCGACGGCGGGCGTCGTGGTCGCGGGCGTCGCCGGCCTCGGCGGATGGCTGCTGTCGGGCAGCAAGGACGCCGAACTGGCCCGGCGCAACGTGGCCAGGATGCTGCCGCGCGCGGCGCGCCCGGCCGCGCCGATCCCCGCGGGGGCGGATCTGCGGATTCCCGGTCTCGCGCCGTTCGTCACGCCCAACGCGGAGTTCTACCGCGTGGACACCGCCCTGGTCGTGCCGTCTGTGGACCCGGCCCGCTGGACCTTGAAGATTCACGGGCTGGTGGACAGGCCCATCGAGCTGACCTTCGCCGACTTGCTCAAGCGCCCGTTGATCGAGGCGGACGTCACGCTGACCTGTGTGTCCAACGAGGTCGGCGGCCCGTACGCCGGCAACGCCCGCTGGCTCGGCGCCCGGCTCGCCGACGTGCTGCGCGAAGCCGGGATCCGCCGCGAGGCCGACATGCTGCTCAGCGTCTCCCAGGACGGCTGGACCAGCGGCACCCCGATCGACGTGGTCATGGACGGCCGCGACGCGTTGCTCGCCGTCGCCATGAACGGCGAGGTGCTCCCGGAGGCGCACGGCTTCCCGGTCCGCCAGGTCGTGCCCGGACTGTACGGATACGTGTCGGCGACGAAGTGGATCACCGAGATCAAAGTCACCCGGTTCGACCAGGATGAGGGCTATTGGACGCCGCTCGGCTGGGCTCCCCGTGGGCCGATCAAGACCCAGTCCAGGATCGACGTGCCACGCGACGGCGGCGAGGTCGCGGCGGGCCGTGCGACCGTGGCGGGCGTCGCGTGGGCCCAGCACCGCGGGATCGACGCGGTCGAGGTGCGGGTGGACCGCGGCATGTGGCGGCTGGCGCGGCTCGCCGACGTCCCCGGCCCGGACACCTGGCGGCAGTGGTCCATCGACCTCGACCTGGCCCCGGGCACGCACACGATCTCCGTACGGGCCACCGACGCGACCGGCTACACGCAGACCGAGGAGGAGGCCCCGCCCGCCCCCGACGGCGCCACCGGCTACCACACCATCGCCGTCACGGCCCGCTGACGTCCCCGGCGCCCAAGCCGGGTTTGGAGTTGGGAAAACCCGCCGTCCCCCGGGCGGTCCGCCTCTACCATCGGCACCCTGATGGGCGCGAGGAGGGGGGCCAAGCGCGTGAACCAGGAGAGGGCGCGCCGGCACGCGAGGTGGCGGCTGCCGTCCGGTGTGTACAACCCGGTCGTGACGGCGGACGGCCGGCGATGGCGGGATTACGAGCAGGCCGCGGAGGCGCCTGCTCCCTCGTTGGACGACCGCCGCGTGGAAATGAGGCTCGGGACGCTGGGTCTGGACATCATGAGCATGCCGGTGGTGCCGGCCGCCAGGAACGGCGAAAACGGGGGATTCGGGAGCCACGGCCTGGGGACTTTGGCCGGGCGTCGTCTCGCGGACCCAAGGGAGGCGGGGCCGCCGGGCCCGGTGGAGGCGGGACCGCCGGGTCTCCGGGAAGCCGGGGCGGCGGATCCGCGGGACGCGGCGCCGCCGGCGGCCGGAACGGCGGGCTTACGGGCAGCCGGCTCCGCCGCTCCGGACGCCGACGCCGGAAACATCGACGACAGGGGTACCGAGGACGCCGGGGGCTGCCGCGGGGGCACCGAGGACGTCGCGCCCGCCCCGGACGGCGAGGAACCCGAAAGCGGTGCGGACGCCGAAGACGCCGGGAACGCTCCACGGCACACGGAAGAGCCGCTGACGGAGGCGGCGGAAGCGGCGGCAGGGGGCACCACCACCGCTGACGCCGTCTCCGGCGGCTCGCCGTCGACGGCGCACGCACCCGGAGGCCCCGGGACGGCGGACTCCGGTCCGGGTGCGGCGGTCCGGGGGACCTCCGGATCGCGCGACCGCGGCGACTCCCCGGACGTGGAGACGGCTCGGGTCGCCGGGGACGAGGCGGCCGACTCGGTGGCCGAGGCCGGTGCCGGCGTCGCCGTCGAGGATGAGGACGCCGGGCGGCCATCTGACGCCGGACAGAGGGACGACAAGACGGCCGGGCCCGGATATCGGCCGGCTGCCGCTGTGACCGGCCCGGGAGAGGGCACGCCGGGGGCACGTCTGCTCGGGGATCTGCCCGCTGCCGCCCCGGCGGAGCCGGGGGATGACACTCCCGGGGAAGCGGGTATGCGCGGGGATCCGCCGGCTGCCGCCCCGGCCGGGCCGGAGAACGGCACTCCTCGGCAGGCGGCTGCGTCCGGGGGCGTGCCGACGGTCGCCGTTGCCGGGCCCGGGGACGGCGCTTCCGGAGAGACGGTTGTGCCCGGGGGTGTGACGGTCGCCCCGGCCGGACCGGGGGACGATGCTCCCGGGGAGGCAGCCGTGACGGCGGCCGGGGAGAACGGCCGTGATCCGGTCGCCCATGAGGCGTCCGGCTCCGCCGACCGGCCCCGGGGGACGACGCACGGTGGGGACGGCCCGGTGATCGAGCCGCTGCCCGATGTGGGGCCCGGCGTCGCCAATGGCCGGTACGAGCGCCTTGCCGATGGGCGGCACGGATGGGCGGCCGGCACCACGCCCGCACCGGTGACGTCCGTGCCACCGGGTGGCGACGCGGCCGGGTCGGACCGCTTCGGATACGCAATCGCCGCCGGACAAGGCGAGGCGCCGTACCCGGCGGAGTGGACGGGCCGGGGCGAGTGGCACTCGGAGGCGCCCGGCGGGACCGTGGACGACGGCCCGGGCACCGGCGACCTCGCGGATGACGACGACTTCTGGTCGGCGGTGCTGCGCGACGACACCGAGTGCGACTGGCTGGACAGCCCGAGCCGTCCGCGGCCGCTGGATGAGACCCGCCCGTACGGCAGGCCCGGCGGCCTGGCCGAGGCCGATCCGGCGGGCCAGATCAGCCTGGCGCAGGCGGTGAGCGGACGCTTCCCGGATCCGCGGGGCACCTGGATCCGCCTGATCAACGCCGAAGGGCCGACCGAGGACGCGTTCCGGTCCAACAACGCCGTCGACTGCGCGCTGGCGGTGATGTCCACCTGGCACGGCGAGCCGGTCGTGGCGGCGCGCAGGATGCCCGAGTACGACGCGCAGGGCCGCCCGGTGCTGACCGGGGAGATCGGAGGCGTCGCCCGCGCGGAGGAGTGGCTCGGGCACCGCTTCGAATACGTGGGCCACGGCCGCCGGGCGTACGTGGCCATCGCGCAGCGGCTGATCTTCGGCGGGCACGGCGCCGCGGCCGTCCTCATCACCCGCTGGCCCGGAGGAGGCAGCCATGCGTGGAACGCCGTCAACTGCCGGGGCGAGGTTCTGTGGATCGACGCCCAGCGGGGTCACATGGCCGTGGAGCCGCCGTACGAGGATGTCACGGGGGTCTTCGCGGTGGTGATCGACCGCCAGGGCCGCCGCCTGTGACCACCCTGCCGACGCCTACGGCCCGTGCCCGGGTCACCCGCTCACGCGGGTGGCCCGGGCGGCCCCCCGACCCGCCCCCCGCCCCGCCCGCGGGGGCCCCCCCCCCCCCCCCCCCGGCCCCCGCGGCCCCCCGGGGGGGGCCC
>JADGHC010000227.1 GCA_019689655.1 Microbispora sp. | reverse complement strand
GCGGCCTCCTGAGCGGCGTCCTCGCCGGGGCCGGAACCGCAGCCGGAACAGGGGCCGGGTTCGGGCAGGAATACGTCGAGAGACGTTCTGGTTTGTGGTAGCGTAGGAACTCGATCGGTCCGGCATGGGCTGGACGCGCAAGCGGAGGTCCTCCTCCCACCTGCTTCGCCGAAAGGCGGACGGGTTCAGGATCACACCGGAGTTTTCGGCAGGAGAGCTCAGTGACCCCGCATGCGTGACGTGCGGGGTTTTGTTTTTATCCCGCGCGGTCGAGACAAGCGGAAGTCTTTTGGAGGTCCCATCAGCACCGAGCCCCGCATCAACGACCGTATTCGCGTGCCCGAGGTGCGCCTCGTCGGCCCGAACGGCGAACAGGTCGGCATCGTCTCCATCGCCGACGCGCTGAAGCTGGCCCAGGAGAGCGATCTCGACCTGGTGGAGGTCGCGGCCACGGCCCGCCCGCCCGTCTGTAAGCTCATGGACTACGGCAAGTACAAGTACGAGTCCGCCATGAAGGCGCGCGAGGCCCGCCGCAACCAGGCGCACACGATCATCAAGGAGATCAAGCTCCGGCCGAAGATCGACCCACACGACTACGAGACCAAGAAGGGTCATGTCGTTCGCTTCCTGAAGGCGGGGGACAAGGTCAAGGTCACGATCATGTTCCGGGGCCGCGAGCAGTCCCGGCCCGAGCTGGGCTTCCGGCTGCTGCAGCGCCTCGCCGAGGACGTCACCGAACTCGGGTTCGTCGAGTCGCAGCCGAAGCAGGACGGCCGCAACATGATCATGGTGATCGGGCCGCACAAGAAGAAGGCCGAGGCGAGGGCCGAGAAGGCCGCAGCCAGGGCCCGCGGCGCCGGCCAGAAGGCGGGGGAGACCGCCGGGGGGCAGGCCGCGCAGCCGCGCTGACGCTCGCCTGAACCACCAGGTGGAGCGCCGGAAACGTACACGGAAACCGAGACCGGGATGGTCTCGCGGAGTAAGGCAGGCCGCCGGCCCGGGTTACCGGCCCGGGCCGTCGGCACGGACGAAAGAGGAGAGACGGCTGAGATGCCGAAGATGAAGACGCACAGCGGTGCGAAGAAGCGGTTCCGGCTGACCGGATCCGGCAAGATTGTCCGCCGCCGCGCCAACCGGCAGCACCTGTTCGAGCACAAGCCGTCCACTCGTACGCGCCGTCTCGAGGGCGTCGTCGTCATGTCCGACGCCGACACCAAGAAGATCAAGAAGCTGCTCGCGAAGTAACCTCGGGGAGATAGAACAACATGGCACGCGTGAAGCGGGCGCTCAACGCCAAGAAGAAGCGCCGGGTCGTCCTCGAGCGGGCGAGCGGTTACCGGGGGCAGCGGTCGCGGCTGTACCGCAAGGCCAAGGAGCAGATGCTCCACTCGATGACCTATGCGTACCGGGACCGCAAGGACAAGAAGGGCACGTTCCGCCGGCTGTGGATCCAGCGGATCAACGCCGCCGCGCGGTCGAACGGCATCACCTACAACCGGTTCATCCAGGGCCTGCGCCTGGCCGGCATCGAGGTGGACCGCAAGATCCTCGCGGACCTCGCGGTCAACGACGCCCAGACCTTCGCCACGCTGGTCGAGTCCGCCAAGAAGGCGCTCCCGTCCGATGTGAACGCGCCGGTCGCCTGACATCGGCTCCTGAGGAGGGCCCGCCGCCCCGCGGTGGGCCCTCATCCACGTCGAGGGGGGAATGAGCGGGCATGGCGGAGCTCACCAACATCAAGTCGCCACGCGTCAAGGCGGCCCGCAGGCTCACCAAGCGCGCCTTCCGGGAGCGCGACCGGGCGTTCCTGGCCGAGGGGCCGCAGGCGGTCCGCGAGGCCCTCGCGGCGCGGGACGTCACGGTCGAACTGTTCACGACGGTGGAGGCGGAGACGCGGCACGCCGACATCGTCGCCGCCGCCGTCGCGGCGGGCGTTCCCGTCCACCGCGCGAGCGGCGAGGTCATGTCGGAGCTGACCCAGACGGTCACCCCGCAGGGACTGCTGGCCGTGTGCCGGTTCGTGCACGTCCCGCTGGCCGACGCGGTGCCGCGCGGGGCCCGGCTGGTGGCGATCCTCGCCCACGTGCGCGACCCCGGCAACGCGGGCACCGTCCTGCGTACGGCCGACGCCGCGGGCGCCGACGCGGTGGTGTTCACCGACGCCTCGGTGGACCCGTACAACGGCAAGTGCGTGCGGGCCAGCGCGGGAAGTCTTTTCCACCTGCCGGTCGTGACCGCCACTCCCGTGGCGGAGGCCGTACGGCACGCGAGGGAGGCGGGGCTGCGCGTGCTCGCGGCCGACGGCGCGGGCACCCGGACGCTCGACGAGGTTCCCCTGGACGCGCCCACGGCCTGGATGTTCGGCAACGAGGCGTGGGGCCTGCCGCCCGAGCTCCTCGCGATGGCCGACGAGGTCGTACGCGTCCCGATTTACGGACGGGCCGAAAGCCTCAATCTCGCCACCGCCGCGGCGGTGTGCTTGTACGCTTCCGCGCGCGCTCAGCGGAAGACCTTACATTCTGTGGAAGATCCCACTACCCCGGCGCTTTGAGGCTGCTGCCGGCCCGGGGAAACCCGCTATTGTCGGCGAAGGAGTCGCGCAGGACCCGGCGGCGCGCGCAGTTCCGGAGCTCGAGGAGGCGGTCTTCGTGCGAGGTGACGACACCCCCGGCGGCGCCCTTGAGGGGATCGCCGGAGGGCGGGCGCACATCGACGTCGACGACCTTCCCGACGGCCTCGTCGCCACCGACGCCGACGGCGTGATCTTGACGATCAACCGGGCCGCCGAACGGCTGACCGGGGTGAGCCGCGAGGCGGCGGTGGGCAGGCTCATCGGCGACGTGCTGCCGTTGCGCGACCAGGACGGCCGCGACTGGTGGAAGTGGCTCGACCCGCGGGGCGGGCTGTCCATCCGCAGCCGTCAGCCGGAGCGGCCGCTGCATCTGCCCGGCCGCCAGGAGATGTACGTCGCCGCGCGCTTCGTGCGCACGCCGCGGCGCGGCGGGCGGGTCGAGCGCGTGGTGATCACGCTGCGCGACGCCTCGGCCCGCGCCAGGATCGAGCGCAGCCGCGCCGACCTGGTCTCGACCGTGGCCCATGAGCTGCGCTCCCCGCTGACCAGCGTCAAGGGGTTCACCGCGACCCTGCTGGCCAAGTGGGAGCGCTTCACCGACGCGCAAAAGCGCGTCATGCTGGAGACCGTCAACGCGGACGCCGACCGGGTGACGCGCCTGATCACCGAGCTGCTCGACGTCTCGCGCATCGAGTCGGGCAGGCTGGAGATCCACCGGCAGATCGTGGACCTGCCGGCCCGGGCGCGCCGGATCATCGCCGGCCGGGTCGCGGCGGGAGAGCCCGAGGACCGCTTCCGGCTGGAGGTCCACGGCGAGCTGCCCGAGATGTGGCTCGACCAGGACAAGATTGACCAGATTCTCGCGAACCTGGTGGAAAACGCCGTGCGCCACGGGCGCGGTACGGTAACCATAGTTGTGGAGCCGGTCGAGTGGGGAGTGGCGGTGTCGGTGCGGGACCAGGGTGAGGGTGTGGCGCCCGAGCTGGTCGGCCGCGTCTTCCGCCAGTTCTGGCGGGGCAACGGCCGCCGCCGCGGAGGGACCGGCCTCGGCCTGTTCATCGTCAAGGGCCTCGTCGAGGCCCACGGCGGCACCATCAGCGTGCAGCGCGCGCCCGGCGGTGGCGCGGAGTTCCGATTTATTTTGCCCACCGGCACCCCCGACTTCGCCTGAGCCGCTTCAATCGGCCGATCGCGCGGAGGACGGCCCGGTGGGCTGATCGGACGGACGCCCCGACCGGCGGTCCGGCGCGGTCGGCGCACGCGAAGGCGCGCCGTACGGCGCGGCAGGCGCCGGTGACAGCGTCGCGGGGGACCGGCGACCCGGGTGGGACGACGCGGCGCCGCGCCGCTCCCGGCGACGCCACGGGGCGATGATTTGACGGGATGGGCACTAAACTGACCACGCTGAGCGCAGGGCGCTCGCAAGCCCCTGGATACGGAGCTCTCTCTTGTCGAACACCTATGACCCGGTCGAGGTGACGCCGCTGCACGCCGACGAAGTCGCGCGGGCGCAGGCCGACGCTCTCGCCGCCATCGCCGCGGCGCGCGACCTCGACGAACTGAAGCAGGTTAGGCTCGCGCACGCGGGCGACCGCTCGCCCATCGCACTGGCGAACCGTGAGATCGGCGCGCTGCCGCCCGCCGCGCGCGCCGAGGCGGGCAAGCGGATAGGCGCCGCGCGCAAGGCGATCGGCCAGGCGCTCGCGGCCCGCCAGGCCGAGCTGGAGGCCGAACGGGACGCGCGGGTCCTCATCGAGGAGACGGTCGACGTCACGCTGCCCTGGGACCGCGCGCCGCGCGGTGCCCGGCACCCGCTGACCACCCTGCAGGAGCGCATCGCCGACGCGTTCGTCGCGATGGGCTACGAGGTGGCCGAGGGACCCGAGCTCGAAGGCGAGTGGTTCAACTTCGACGCGCTGAACATCGCGCCCGACCACCCCGCCAGGTCCGATCACGACACGTTCTTCGTGGAGAGCGTCGACTCCGGGAAGGTGCTGCGCACCCAGACCTCGCCGGTGCAGGTCAGGGCGCTGCTGTCGCGCCCGCTGCCGGTTTACGTGGTGTCGCCGGGCAAGACCTTCCGCACCGACGAGCTGGACGCCACGCACACGCCGGTCTTCCACCAGGTCGAGGGCCTGGCGGTCGACAAGGGGCTGACGATGGCCCACCTGAAGGGCACGCTCGACCGGTTCGCCGAGGTGATGTTCGGCCCCGGGATCACCACCCGCTTCCGGCCGCACTACTTCCCGTTCACCGAGCCGTCGGCCGAGCTCGACCTGCGCTGCTTCGTCTGCCGCGGCTCCTCCGCGGTGCCGGGCAACCCGCCCTGCCGCACCTGCAAGTCCGAGGGCTGGATCGAGTGGGGCGGCTGCGGCATGGTCAACCCGCGGGTGCTGCTCGCCTGCGGCGTCGACCCCGCCGTCTACTCGGGATTCGCCTTCGGGATGGGCGTGGAGCGGACGCTGATGTTCCGCCACAACGCCGAGGACATGCGTGACATGGTCGAGGGCGACATCCGGTTCACCCTGCCGTTCGGGATGGAGGTCTGATGAAGGTCCCGCTCTCATGGCTGCGGGAGTACGTCGATCTCCCCGCGGTCACCGCCCACGAGGTCGCCGACCGGCTCACCGCCGCCGGCCTCAAGCTGGAGGCCGTCCACTCGCACGGCCACGAGATCAAGAACGTCGTGGTCGGCCGGGTCCTCGAGATCGAGGAGCTGACCGGGTTCAAAAAGCCCATCCGCTACTGCAAGGTCGAGGTGGGCGAGGCGACGCCGCGCGAGATCGTGTGCGGCGCGCGGAACTTCTCCGAGGGCGCCGTGGTCCCGGTCGCGCTGCCCGGCGCGGTGCTCCCCGGCGGTTTCGAGATCAGCTCGCGCAAGACCTACGGACGCATCTCCGACGGCATGATCTGCTCGGAGGCCGAGCTCGGCATCGCCGAGTCCTCCGCGGGCATCCTGCTGCTGCCGCAGGACACCCCGATCGGCGCCGACGTGGTCGAGCTGCTGGGCCTGCGCGACGACGTGATCGAGCTGGAGGTCGCCACCGACCGCGGCTACGCCCTGTCGATCCGGGGCGTCGCCCGCGAGGCGGCCATCGCGTTCGGCGTGCCGTTCCGCGACCCCGCCGCGATCGAGGTGCCGGTCGGCGAGGGCGAGTCCTGGCCCGCGTCGATCGCCGACCCGACCGCCTGCGACCGGTTTGTGCTGCGCTCGGTCACCGGCTTCGACCCGGCCGCCGAGACCCCGCTGTGGATGCGGGTACGGCTGGCCCGCGCCGGCATGCGCTCGGTCTCGCTGGCCGTCGACGTCACCAACTACGTGATGCTGGAGTTCGGCCAGCCCCTGCACGCCTTCGACCGCTCGCGCCTGTCCGGCCCGATCGTCGTACGGCGGGCCCGGCCGGGCGAGAAGCTCGAGACGCTCGACCACGTGGTGCGCACGCTCCACGAGGAGGACATCCTCATCACCGACGACTCGGGCCCGATCTCGATGGCCGGCACGATGGGCGGCCTGCACACGGAGATCTCCGATACCACGACCGACATCGTGATCGAGGCGGCGCACTTCTCGGCCACCGGCATCGCCCGCGAGTCGCGGCGGCACAACCTGGTGAGCGAGGCGTCCAAGCGGTTCGAGCGCGGCGTCGACCGCGAGCTGCCGCTGGCCGCGTCGTGGCGTGCCGTCCAGCTCCTGGCCGAGCTGGGCGGGGCCGCCGTCGACCCCGGAGTGACCCACGCCCAGGTGGAGGTCTCGCCGGTGCGGATCACCATCCCGGCCGACTACCCCGGCCGCGTGGCGGGCGTGCCGTACGAGCGGGAGACCGTGATCCGCAGGCTGGAGCAGATCGGCTGCGTGGTGACGGAGGGCGCCGTCCCCGCCGCCTCCGCCGGGCAGGGCGTCGCGACGACCGGCGTGCTCGCCTCCGGCGACCTCGCCGACCGGCTGGCCGTCCCCGGCGACGACCCGATCACGGTCACCCCGCCGACGTGGCGTCCCGACCTGACCGACCCGAACGACCTCGCGGAGGAGGTCATCCGGCTCGAAGGGTACGACCGCATCCCGTCCGTGCTGCCCCCGGCTCCCGCCGGCGGCGGGCTCACCGAGGAGCAGCGGCTGCGCCGCCGGGTGGGCCGGGCCCTGGCCCACGCGGGATACGTGGAGGTGCTCTCCTACCCGTTCATGGGGCCGCGCGACCTCGACAACCTGCTGCTGCCCGAGCAGGACCCGCGCAGGCGGGCGACCCGGCTGGTCAACCCGCTGAGCGAGGATGAGCCGTACATGCGGACCACGCTGCTGCCGGGCCTGCTGAAGACCCTGGTGCGCAACGTGGGCCGGGGCTTCGCCGACGTGGCGCTGTTCGAGTCCGGGCTGGTCTACCGGCCGGAGCCGGACGCTCCCGCGACGGCTCCGGTCCTCGCGGTCGACCGCAGGCCGACGGAGGAGGAGCTGGCGGCGATCGAGACGGCGCTGCCGAGGCAGCCGCTGCGGGTGGCCGTGGTGCTCGCGGGCGAGTTCGAGCGCTCCGGCTGGTGGGGCAAGGGCCGGCAGGCGTGCTGGGCGGACGCCGTCGAGGCGGCCCGCACGGTCGCGCGGGCGGCCGGCGTGGAGCTCGGCGTCCGCGCCGACCAGCACGAGCCGTGGCATCCCGGGCGGTGCGCCGCGCTGACCGTCGCCGACGCGGAGACCGGTGAGGAGGTCGTGATCGGTCACGCCGGCGAGCTGCACCCCCGGGTCGTCGAGGCCTACGGGCTGCCGCCGCGCACGTGCGCGATGGAGCTGGAGCTGTCGCTGCTGCGCCCGGCCGGGCCGGTGCAGACGCCCGCCGTGTCCGCCTACCCGGTGGCCACCCAGGACGTCGCGCTGGTCGTCTCCGCCTCGACCCCGGTCGCCGAGGTCGAGGCCGCCCTCCGGGCGGGGGCGGGCGAGCTGCTCGAGTCGATCAGGCTGTTCGACGTCTACACGGGCCCGCAGGTGGGCGAGGGCAACAAGTCCCTGGCGTACACGCTGCGGTTCCGGGCCCCCGACCGCACGCTCACGGTCGAGGAGACCACGGCGGCGCGCGACGCGGCCGTCGCCCTCGCCGCCGAGCGCACCGGAGCCCAGCTGCGGGGCGCCTGAGCACGACCGTTTGAGCGGGGGCCGGCGCCGTGACGTCGGCCCCCGCCGTCATGTGCGGCGTGGTGCCGGCCCGCATGCCCGGCGCTCCCGTTGCCGGCGCGCGGCCGTGCGCCCGGCGCTCCGCGGGAGGCGGCGGGAGAGACGGGCGCCCGCCGGGGGTGCCGGGCGGCGCGGTGACCGGGTGATCTGTCTGTTCGCGGAGGAGCGGTGCGTCATCTGCTGGTGTTTCCCGAGCGGGACAGCGCGGAGGAGTCCGCCGAGACGGTGGCCGAGCTGTTCCCGGGGCTGGGCGTCCCCACCGTCGTCCGCGAGCTGCTCGCGGGCGAGGACGACGCGGAGGACGCCCAGTGGGTGGTCGTCGTGGACGACCCGGACGAGCTGCTCGGGCCGGCCGACCTCGCCCGGCTCGACGCCCTCGCCGAGGAGGGCGAGGGCTGGCGCGAGCCGGGCTGATCACCGGCCTACTTGCCGTACACCTCCATCGAGTACAGCGAGTAGCCGTAGCCGGTGCCGCGCTTGACGCCCTGCATCCGCACGTAGCGCGCGCCGACCGGTGCGAACGTGACGTTGTCCACGCCGCCGTCGCCCGTCGTCGTCTGCGCGACGGTGGTCCAGGTGGCGCCGTCCGCCGAGGTCTGGATCCGGTACGACGAGCCGTAGGCGGTCTCCCAGCGGAGGATCACCCGCGCCACGGTCCTGACCGAGCCGAGATCGACCTGGAGGTACTGGTTGTCGCTCCAGGCGCTGGCCCACCGGCTGGCGGGGTCGCCGTCGACGGCCTTCGCGGGACTGTAGGATCCCTGGGTGCTGGACGCGCTCGCCGTACGGCCCAGGGCGAGGTCGGTCACGTCGTCGCCGCGGTGCGCGGGGAACGAGACCACCTGCTGATAGGTCGGCCGGTTCTGCCAGGAGATCAGCGAGTGCTTGATGCCGCCGAGCGGCGACTGCCGGATGGCGTCGGCGCACCACTGATCGCCCGCCGAGCAGGAGTCGTCACCCGGATAGGTCGTCGCCGCCGGCTCGGCCAGCGCCGCCGCCAGGCTGTCCAGCAAGACCGTACGGCAGGCCGCCACGGTCGCCCCGCAGTACTTCGCCGGCAGGGGAGAGGCCACCGGCTCGCCCAGCACGGCCCGGATGTCCTTGTCCACGTAGCCCCACCAGCCGTACTGGAACGAGGATCCCTTGTGGGGCTGGGCCTCGTTGGCCGAGCCGGGCAGCGCGGAGACGTCGCCCTGCTGGTGGCCGGACGGCGACTCGTTGATCTGCAGCGCGTCGACCAGCGTCTGATAGAGCTCGTCGCCCAGCCCGGGCCGGAACTGCGCCCGGACCAGCTTCGGCCACCAGGCGTCGAAGATCCGGATGGCGTCGGCGTGCGCGTACGTCTTGCTGCCCTTGCTCGTCTCCTCCCGCCTGGCGCCCGCGGCGGCCCAGGCGGACAGCTTGGAGACCGCCGACGCCAGGTTGGGATCGGAGACGGGCGAGCTGCCGATCACCCGTAGCAGCGCGGGCAGCACCTTCCAGGCGCGCAGGTCGGTGGTCGCCGCCGAGGCCATGATCTTCACGACGCCGGCGCGGTCGAGGGTGCCCGAGGCCAGGGCCGCCTTCACCGGCGCGTCGAGCAGGTCGCCCCGGTGGACCGGGCCGAAGCTGAAGTTGCCGTCGGCCGCGCCGAAGTCCTCGGCCTGCTTGTTGTTCCAGCTCACGAAGTAGTCCTGGTTGACGGCCTGCGGGTGGGCCGAGGGCGGGAAGTAGGCCGCCGTGTTGGCCGCCGGGTCGAAGTCGTTCCACTCGTGCGCGGCGTCGGCCGTCATGGGCAGGT